>CAZOZU010000120.1:0-6375 GCA_964584355.1 uncultured Rikenellaceae bacterium | reverse complement strand
ACGAGGCGCAAAGTTAGAAATAGAAATATTCTTTTCAAAACTTTTAAGGAGATAAATCATTCATATTACTTATTTTTTTGATTTATAATAGTTTATAAAGGTTCTCTTTAATAATAAGTATTTATTAAAGATACGAAAAATTATGAGGAAATCAAATAATAAGATGTTAAAAATTACTTAAAATATTGATTAGTCTATACACCCCCTACCCCCTCCCGCTGTCGCGGGACAGGCTCTCAAGGGGTGAGGTATCATTCCCCAAACTCCAGATATGGTCTTACTTTCATTGCTCTCTCTGGTGCAATAAGCTTGTTTTCAATCATTTCATTTAGACATGAAATATTTCCTTCCAGCTCACGGTATTTGAGAATGGCAGTTACTTCATACTTTTCAAAGTACGGTAATCGTATAAGCTCCCTATATTCAGCATTATTGATTCTGATCTTTCTGACTTTCATCGTATCTGCAAAGACTCTTGCAGAAATAATGTTATAAACCTCTTCTGAGAGTCCATAGACCTCTCTTAATTGTACCACGGAAGCAAATCCTCCGAGCAGTTTTCTGAATTTTATTATCCTTACCGACAGTACAGGGCCAATCCCTGGAAGGGCCTCCAGAGATGCTGAGTCACAGGTATTTATTTCCAGAAGTGGTCTTTGCAAACCAGATCTGTTTCTCTTTATATAAGAACCGGCTACTCTTTCCTTATCTTCATTAATAGAGGTATCATCCTCAGTAATTGCTACGATCGGGATCTTCTCCACGGTAATATTCCGGTCGGGAATGATGAACCGGAACCCGGCTACAATAATTATCAGAATAAGGAGTAAAAAAGTAGACCTGCGCTCTCCTGGTAAAACCGAACCAGTGTAAAAAAGGTTTAAATGGTAGATTCTTCATAAAATATGCAGTGAGACATCTGCAATTTACGAATTTCCTGAAAATCGGGATAATATTTCGTTGATTTTTTACTGTTCCTGCTGATCAGAATGGATATCCTATGGCAACCACTAATGTAAAATCATTCCTGTAATTGTATGGTCTGTTCATTATTATCCATTTTGATCCTTCAGTAAGCCATGGATCACGAAGCTTCATCCCCATATCTGCTCTCAGGAGTACAAAATTAAGATCGAATCTTAAACCGGCACCTGTACCAACAGCCAGATCATTTACAAGGCTGTTAAGTGTAAACTGAGCTCCCGGACGTGTAGGATCATTGTTGTATGACCAGATATTTCCAGCATCAAGAAAGATAGCACCGTGGAGTATCCAGAACAGTTTAAAACGATATTCAAAATTGGCCTCAAGCTTAATATCTGCGGTTTGATTGAGAAACTTAGTATAGTCGGGGACATAAGAACCTGGTCCAAGTGTACGAACCTGCCAGGCTCGTATTCCATTGGCTCCGCCACCATAATACTGCTTCTCAAAAGGAATTGCCCGTGAATTACCATAAGGAATACCAGCACCAATAAAACCCCGGTAAACAAGTGAGCTTACATCATTAAGGATCATATTATACCTGATATCCATATCAGCACGTATATACTGCGCAAAAGGCTGACCAAGAATATTATAGATTCCATCTGTTTTTTCAATACCGGCAATTTCTCCAATAAGTCCAAGCATATTTCCCGCAGCTTCCGCATTTATCCTTATGAACCAGTAGTCCCTGGATCTTTTGATCTTCTGGTTATTGAAAATATATGAATAATTACCACCCAGAATCATAATATCCCTGTAACTGTAGGCCAGATATGAAGAAGAATCAATCCGCGCATAGTAATCCGGATCGATCCTCAGCAGGTTAACAAGGTTAAGTTGTACAGGATTGACAATATGTGTTGTATAATACTTACCATCCCAGTTATAACCGAATGTAAGATGTGCTATAGTCCTTGTATAAAATGGCATATTTTGATAATTATACGCAGCAACCAGGGTAGTTTTTGGATTATATTTTTTTATAAAGCTTTCTTTCTGAAGGAACGGAAAAAGAAATTTAGGAAACCTGAGACTGGTTTCAACACCATATTCCTGCAGACTGCGTAATGTGTCCTTTTGCGACAGAGCCTCATATGCTCCTTTAAGTGTCAGGTTGAACATTTCTGCTCCGCGAAAAAGGTTTTTATGCTGATAGATCAGGTTTAACGCACCACCAAGATTACCTGCTGAATTTGTACCTTCAAGTTCTATCTTACCTGATTGCTGACTCAGAAGTGTAAGCTGAACTGTACAATCGAGTTGAAGTTCCATTCCCGGTTCCACATCAGGTTCATTGACTTCATTATAGAAGATATTGACCAACCGGAATGTCTTCAAAGAAAGCAGATGCGACTGAGACTGTTCGGTGTTTGTTACATTGAATAATGATCCGGGCTTTAAATAGAGAGAATGCAATATAAGATCATATTTTATTCTGGGCTTACTTTTTGATGATATAAAATAATATCCCTCATAGTATATAGTATCAAGGCTATTGATATAAGCCTCACCTCCTTCAAGTGCATCTTTAGGAACAAATTCCGGATAGATAAAGATATTCCTTATCCTGTACATCAGATGTGGAGTAACTGTAATCCTGTTATTTTCATCAATCGTCTGATAGTTACGGACGGCATAATATATATCGACCTTCCTGTTCCCTACTGTACTGTCGACTCTGAAATAAATATCATCACCGGAAAAATTATAAAACCCATGATCCTTTATAAATCGTTCAAACCGTGATCGTTCTGCCTGGAGAACATCCACATCATATGGTTTGCCTCTTTCTATCATACAGTCTACCGAGTCAAAATAGAAGAGTGTCTCTATAGTTGTATCAGCAATATCATAATAAAGGTTGCGTATAGTGTATGGCGATTTGAGATCAACATTATAAAACACTTCTGACTTTCTGTTTGCACTCCGAATCGTATCCTTGACCTCACTGTCAAAATAACCCTTTGATGATAAATATGATTTTATGTTTTCAGTAGTTTGCGAGGTTGCATATGAATCAAAGATTACAGGTTCCTCCCCTATCTCTCGCAGCCACCCATGCGGCCATTTATCTTTGTTGATATTTGACAGGTTATATAACCCGAGGTGGAACTTTGTACCGAAGATCTGCTTGTTGGGTTTCTGTTTTAAATAGGGTATTAGTTCCGATTTTTTAACGCCTTCCTTATTAATAATAATATGGTTCTTGTCGAGAAGAGTATCTTCGCGGGGCACATATTTTGTTGGATTACAAGATGTTATTACAAGAATTATAAGAAAAAAAATGAGAGAATATCCCTGATAATTCACATTTTTATTTGAGATATTTTTTTCCAAATTTTGTAAGGCAAATTTTCACAAATATATCAATAATAATTGACTCAGGTTCTGGTTCTTTGTTCCTCGACCCCTGTTGTTTTGAGTAAAATAAGAATAGAATAAAATTACAAGAAACAAACATCCGCGAACCGGTAAATAATATTTATAAGAATAAAACAATTATTGATTATGGTAAGCAAAAGCACAATGAAATTCATTATTTCCCTTCAGAAGAAAAAGACCAGGGAACAGGAAAAATTTTTTGTTATCGAGGGAGATAAACTCGTTAATGAATTCCTTGAAACAAAGATAACTGTAAGAATACTTGTTGCCAAGACTGAATTCATTAATTCACTCCAGGCCGTTCACAGGCAGAATATTTCAGAAATCATTCCCGCAAGCTATGATGAACTGAAGAGAATCAGCACCCTTAAAACACCTCATAATGCGCTGGCTGTAATTAAGATGCCAGATATCAAAATGGATCAGTCCTCTCTTAAAAATGAGCTTACAGTTGCACTTGACTCTATTCAGGATCCGGGGAACCTGGGAACAATAATCAGGGCTGCCGCCTGGTTTGGTATCAGGAATATTTTCTGTTCAAAAAACAGTGTCGATGTGTATAATCCAAAAGTAATACAATCGAGTATGGGAGCGCTTCTTCATGTTAATGTATTTTATGGTGATATCGGTAAACATCTTGAATCGGCCTTTAACAATGGCATCAATATCTATGGAGCTCTCATGAAAGGTAAATCAATCTATTCCTGCAGACTTTCTGATAAGGGCATCATCCTCCTCGGCAATGAATCAAAAGGAATAAGTGCTGATCTTCTTCCATATATCACCGATAAGATTATGATTCCCAAAATCAATAAAAAATCCTCCGGTATTGACTCACTGAATGTCAGTATGGCAGCTACTGTGATTTTTTCGGAATTCACACGTAGAAAGGTAAAACAAACCTAGGCCCAAATTTCAAGGTTAAGGAGAGCCTTAACAGAAATCTGGCATATTATTCAAAATGAAATGCAAGAATCCATATCTGCGATCTCATCTTTTCAATTGCATTGCGGTACTGCAGGTGACCTGGAGCTGTATCATCAACGAGGACATTTCGAAGTCCGTTCGACATCTTTACTTCTACCGATAATTTAAAATAGGGAAGATAAAAATCGAGTCCGGCTCCGGTCTCAAAATATAGATCTGACCTTTTAAGCCTGATATAGATCGGACGCTCATCATCAAATTCCTTTTTGCCTGCAAGGTCATATCTGTAATTAAGCCCTCCTATAAGATACGGACGTACATTATTAAGTCTGTCTCCTTTATATTTAAGCAGAACTGGAAACTCCATAAAAGAGGATTCAACCCTCTGATGCTCATTATATATTACCTGATCTTTATAGTACCTGACATTTCTCTGACCGAATGAAACTCCGGGAAGAAATCTGATATCAAAATACCTTGAAGGATGAAAATTGGTGACGATCTGAATGTTTATTCCCGGATTAAGACGTGTGACCTCAGGATAGAGAGAATCTGTCATCATATATTCCTGGGATGGAATGATATTGAAATCCATTGTATTGAAACCAATGCTAAAACCGAAATGAAGAACTTTTTCATCATACCATGACTTGTTCATGGGCTTTTCCTTCTGCCCGAATATGTTACAGGGTATAAAAAGGAGAATAGACAGTATTAATATAATTAGTGCTCTCTGATTCAAACTTCCAGGTATAATATTCCGATACTGCAAGATAATAAACTGCTTTAAATTATAATTATTGCTCATTTGCTTTAATGCCGACATAAATAGTGGCAACACCCCCGGTAAGTTTTTTCTGACTGATATCTGAGAAGCCAGCATTTGTCATAAGTGTAACAAACAGATCATTGTCAGGAAATTGCATTACTGATTCCGGAAGATAACTGTATGCTGTCCTGTTCTTTGAGAATATTCTTCCAATAATGGGCAAAAGCCTGGTGAAATAAAACAGATATACCTGTTTAAATAGTAAGTTGGCAGGTCTTGAGAATTCCATTACCATTATCATACCTCTTTTTTTTAAAACACGGTTTATTTCCGAGAGTCCCTTCAGCCAGTCAGAGAAATTTCTTACTCCGAATGCAACCATTGCTAAATCGTAAGTATGATCACCGAAAGGGATGTTTTCAGAATCACCATGGATAAGCTCTATTCTGTCTGAAAGACCTCTATTATTGATTTTCATTCTTCCTTCTTCAAGCATCTTTTCTGAAATATCAATACCTGTTACATGACATGGATTAAGCTTCATGGCAGCAATTGCAAGGTCTCCTGTCCCGGTTGCAACATCAAGAATTTGTGGATTTTCATACCTGCCGGAAACAGTCCTGATTGCTTTAGTCCTCCACGACCTGTCCATACCGAATGACAAAAGATGATTCAGAAAATCATACCTGCCGGCAATATCGTCAAACATTGAACCGATGGCGGATTTCCGATCTTGCCCTGTTATTCTGTCTGCCTCTTCCATTAAACAGGTAAAGATATGGAAAATAAGATTTAAGTTAAGTGAACATCCTGCTTACACAAAGTGAAAGAAATTTATTCCTATTTTTATACATCTCTAACTTAAAATTTCTATATATGGACAAGATAATTATGATAACCGGTGCAACGGCTGGTTTTGGTTGGGCAACAGCATTGAAATTCGCCCGGAATGGATATAATACAATAATTACAGGCAGGAGAAAAGAGCGCCTTGATGAACTTGAAAAGAAGTTATATGAAGCTGGCAATAATAAAGTCTTGCCGTTGTGTTTTGATGTAAGAAACAATGATGAGGTTAAATCAGTTATCAGGAATCTGCCTGAAGAGTGGAAGAACATCGACATCCTTGTAAACAATGCAGGTTTAGCAGTGGGTCTTGAGCCTCTCCAAACCGGCAACACTGATGACTGGAACAGAATGGTTGACACAAATATTAAAGGCTTGTTATATGTTACTCGAGAAGTAGCCCCTCTTATGATTGCAGGTGGCAAAGGACACATTTTCAATATTGGGTCAATTGCAGGTAAAGG
>CAZOZU010000119.1:0-6377 GCA_964584355.1 uncultured Rikenellaceae bacterium | reverse complement strand
GGGCTCAGAGCTCAGAGCTGGGGGCTGAGGGCTCCATCCTTAGCTAATGTTAGTAAATACTATTTTATTCCACAGGTAATGTAAGGATATCAGGTTCACTATAGACAAACAAACCTGTCTCAAAGAAGTAATTTGCCATTTTTAGTGCATCCCCCTGAGAGTCTTTATCGGCATTCAGTATATACCACTCTTTCATATATTTATCCTGCATTTTGATAATTGTATTTGTTTGAAGTACAATATTCTCTAAATCAGATATATTGTCAGCATTCTTTACTTTGACATAGAAAGAGTTGCTATAACTCTTTACACAAAGGTTACCCATAGGTTCCCATATATCATTCATGCAATCATCTGTTTGAATTGTATAATGAGCAAAATCAACAATCGGACTTTGATGTAAATCATTGATAATCCATGTAATACTATTACATTTATATGTTCTGAGAAGCTTCATAGCAAAATACTTGTATTTGTATCCACTATGCTTGTAGACTTTGTAATTGTAATTTTGGTCGAAATAACCTTTTGATTTAATTAGATCTCTGATTACGCCATCTGAATTGACTGTATCACTGCCTATCAGGATATAATCACCTGACAATTCTCCGAGAGATTTTATCTCATCCTTGTAATACCGGTAATTTGTGAAGTTGCATGACAGTACATCGGATGTAATATCTTTTTTACAGCATGTAATAAAAATAAAAATTAGTCCAGACAAAAAGAGAATTTTCTTCATGGCAGAATGTTTTCACCCTTGATTTTTGTTTCCACACGGCATTTCTTTTCTATAGATTTTTATTTTAAATTCTCCTTCTGACAAAGGCAGCAAGTTACCCGTTGATGAGACAAGCATACCGTCAAATGTGCCAGTAAGAATATCGTCTGTTTTATCGGTGATAATAAAAACGCATTTCTGAATATAATGTGCTAATGAATAAAAGGAAGGATCACCCCAA
The DNA here is from genome assembly GCA_964584355.1 of uncultured Rikenellaceae bacterium. GTDB lineage: Bacteria > Bacteroidota > Bacteroidia > Bacteroidales > VadinHA17 > LD21. The sequence continues at coordinate 5,415 of CAZOZU010000119.1, read as the reverse complement.
TTCCATTGACCGTAAGGGAAGAAATTTATTCGGGGATACTTTCCATACTCTTCAGGCAGAGGTTGATTGACAGGCAAAGATTCCAGTGAATATCCCGATAGATATATTGCAAATACATAATTCGAATCATGTCTGATAATGTGAATATTGCCATTACTGCATTCTCCGTAGAAGTATGTATTTATATAACTACCTGCAGATTGATCAGTTTCATCCGGTTGTGAAAATGTTCTGTAATACTCTCCGAGGTATACTCTTATACATCCTAAAGGAACAGGAGTATCAGGTTTTTCTTCTTTCTCATGTAGGGGTAGAGGAGTGGTAGTTATTTCAATCCTATCTGTTTCACAGGCATTGAAAACCATGAGAATGGTAATTTGGATGAATATTAACGATGGTTTCATGATTTTTTAAGATTTGTAAGAATATGCTTTTCATGGCATTGACCATATTTTATCCAGTTCTTTTTTAAAATAATATCAATAAAATGTAAAGCTGTTTGAGTAATAAATATTTCGTTTAGCTGTTGCTTCCATTGTAAAGGTAATTCCCATGCGGTATATTCCATTCTCAAAGTCGAATACAAATGTATCTATGAGAGATGATTCCAGGAGTAATTCATTACAACAGTAACAATTATATTCATTACAAATTTGACCCCAGTATATTATCCATGAATTGTCTTCAAATTTATAAAGGTCAGGGAGGAAATTCGACATACTACCCCAGGAGTAAGATGCAATTGAATTGGTTAGGTTATTCACTTCATAAATTATTGTGTCACCTGTTTTATATACTTCCTTATCGGTTGTTATTTCTATTGAGCCGGAAAGAGGAGTCTCTTTATTACAGCTAAAGAATATAAGAACGGAGCAGGTTAAAATGAAAAGGTATTTCATTATAAGAATATATGTAAAATGAGCAGCAAAAAGTATGCCGATTAGTTTGATGTTCAACTATATAGTGATTATTTAACCAATGGCAGACTGGCTTTAACGGTCAGGTGGTATAATTAGTAAGCGTTACAAACTTACAATGGAACCGATATTGAGTCAGTATATACTGTTGTTCTTGAGACCAGATGCGGGTTTTGCCAGCCGACTATGTCGGACGAAGCCGACTATGTCGGGCGAAGTCCGAAGCTTTCTTCGTCCTTCGTAGGCGTAGGCTTGCAGTAGGAGGAAGGTAAGGCTTGGCTTAGGTTGATTACTCCGAAGAAATATATTTTAATACTGTTTAACTGTCTGTATCTATTCTTTTGTCCAATGATATATCAGGGAGATACGAACACTCTGATTATTCAGTTCCAGAATTCCGCTATTATTAGTACTTTTTAGTTTTTCTGTTCCCTGAATAATTTGATTGGATGAATGTAAATAATAGAGTCGCGGGATTATCTCGGCTGATATTGAGAAGTCATTCAGGATTTTTAAAATAAATCCGGAATTAAATCCCAAACCTGGTCTTATATCCCAATCATCCGTAAAACTTAATTCGTCCGTAAGGGCAGGATCATTATCTTTATCTCTGAGAAAAGATGCTGATACAGCAAGGTTAATTCCGCAGAAGGCTGATAGTCTTTCCGTGATTTGTTTTCTTTTTTCCAGTCCGATATCAAGTCCCCCGGTCAAATAGGATGAAACATGATCATATTGAGTCGGAGAAGCAGGATTATGCTTTGATATATTGTATTGGAGATTGTTTGCCCCAACTCTGAAGTAATTACCCTTTTTGGTTTCAGATTTGTATTGGAATCCGAAATTGTTAAAAGTCAGTAAGTTTCCGCTAAGATAAATTTCCCTGGTTTTATCATTCATGGGCTCCTGTGCAATAAGTCCCGATGAAAGAAATCCAAGGAGGAACAAAGAAACGAATAATTTTATCATTGGTTTTGATTTATGATTGATTAACTGAAGAATAATAAAATACAGAGTTATAGTTAGTTATTACTTTAGGAGGTGTTTTTAATTAAATAATGAAATTTTAACATCAAATATTATGCCTTATTTGTATGTTATCCAGGTTATTTCAATCCCTAACAGACCAATGTTATCAGTGGTGGCACGTACCGCCATTTACTGCATGCTATTGTTAGACCTCCTACTTAATCTGTCTGCCATTGCTGAAGCACTACCCGTGACGAGAGTTCATAATGTCCCGCTCGGTCTTCACGCCGACCGATGCTTACCACAGCCTCATAGAGCCGTTTTTCTTCACGAGTCAGCGCAAGCCGGTTCCGGTAGGGGTATCGTTCGTTGTCCTGAGTCGGGATATTCGCGTCGAACATCCCCATGAGAAACGTGGGGGTAATCACCGAAACTCCCATCGCGTTGATTTCAAGTTCAACATCAAGTTCTCTATTGTAGGTGGTGATCTGTCCCCTCCATTTGCCATACATCTCGCTTGGATCAATGGAGGGCTCAACGGAGGTACTTGTTTCAACGGGTTCCGGCTTACCCAGTTCCGGGATCAGGGCCACGAAGATTGCTTTCTGGATGTCGTAGAGCTTCTCGCACTCAGCATTGCATAGCACCACTGCCGCGATGTCCTCGTCCGGAAAAAGTCTCATCATGCAATCTACGCCCGGTCCTGGCTGTCACATGAACTCTTTATTTTCAGGCAGGGGAAACAGGCGATCGGATCTTGGCTCTCCACATCTGGCACATTCGGTGTCATACCAGCTCATAGGCAGGCCGCACCGGGGACAACGCCAGCGCTCTTCTTCGTATTTAACCCATTCCTGAACGCCCATCTTGCGGATTTTTTCAAGGTTTGGCAGGTATTCGGCACGGTGTAGCAAGCCGGTATTAATAAATCTCATAATAAGAGTGCAGGGTAACTCTTTACAGTCAGAACAGCGAGTCACATTCTGTTTGTTCTCTGCACATTCCTTCATAGGGCAACTTTGGCAATGGGCAGCAATCTCGCCGTCACTGAGACAACCGTCGCAAAGAATGCCATCCATCCAACTCGGATCTGGTATCGTCTTCAGTGCCTTCGTCGGTCCGGATGAAGATCTCTTCTGCAGTCTCATTTTTATTTCCTCATCTTTACTGTGTTTAATTATGTATGCCGGGCAGGCTCCGCAATATGTTCCGCATACGGCCACGAGATGTCTTTTACTTTCTTCGTTGTTATTCTCCGATATTTTTGCAGAGTCTGCCAAAACCCCTATTGGAAGACATGTACAACATATACCTGTACCAGCTACATTTTTAACAAACTTTCTTCGGGTAATATTCCTCTTTCTACCTGAATTCATACTTGGCTATAATTATTTATTATATTGACAGTGTTATGTTCCCTATTTGTATTTACTCTATTACGTTTTCTGGTAAAGACTCTGTGAACTTAGACAAGACAGAAATTGCCATAATTGCCTTTTTGTCCGCAGTAATTTTAATTCCGTCATTAATATTTTCAGAGGCGCCGAAATCATCTGCTGTAATAATAAGAATTCTCTCCTGATCGTATGGAGTAACAGTTGTTGATGTCTCTTTAATGGATTTACAGGCGATGAACATAAACATACTGATTAATGTACTTTGTAGCCGGATTGTCATAAATTATTAATATCATAAAAAGCAAAGGCAGCCCGATATTTTGCCTGCCATATTGTTTTGTTAAAGCTTCTCCACTAAATAATAGATTGATCTGAAGGATCCCGGATCTGCCCTGTAGCATTTAACCTCTTCAAGATCACTTTTGAACAGATCCCTGGTCTGTTTACTGTCTATAGCCATTATCTCTGATTCAAGCTTCCTGTAATAGTCATTCCACCATATGTTTTCATCAAGGTATATTGTATCGACTATTTTACAATTCCTAACCGGAATGAAGTCACATTTCTTCTCATGATCCTTAAATTCATCATGTATTATGACATGTCTGTTTTTTTTAAGAATCCCGACTATTCTCAGAAAACCTTTTTCAAATCCAACGGTATTCAGAAATCCTTCTGCAATAATTAAATCATAATAATCCGGATTTGCCATAAAGTCGAAGAAAGATATGTTTAAGGTAGTTACTTTATCAGAAAGATTTTTATCAATGATTTTATTTTGTAACCAGTCATCCATGAGGTCTCCATATTTTTTAGCATAATCAATAGTTATTGATCTGTGATAACCTATGATTCCCCATATCAGATCATCAGGGACTCTTTTAAGTACTGGATCAATGATTTTAGTTTGGATAAGATTATTCATCTGAAGTTTAAATTCATTCGATTTACAATAGAGTCTGCCGGTTGAGATATTATTCCCTACTTTAAATTCGATATCATAAGTCTTATTTTGGATATTGGTAATAGGAATCGTTGCGCTAGCCGGACCACACGCTGTTAAGCAGATTTTTGGAATATTAATCCCAAGAATGTTTATTGTAAAATTGTCTTCATAAATTTCTGAGTTGGTGACAATCGTGTAATTTATACATGGGCTGATGCCAATCTTTGTTAATTCATTCACACTGGAGCCATTTTTCACCAATCTCACCACCTCTTCTGTCCTATTTTCACGGATAGCCTGAACTAGTTGATCAGCAGAATCTTGTGTAAAACTAATCTGGGTTAAGCAGAAGAGCGGAATAGTAAGCCGAATAATTAATAGTTGAGTTCTCATTTTGCTATACTTCAATTGTTATCAAACCGGATTATTATTTTGGTATCATCTAAAAATCCTGTTATTTATTCCATATAAGGTTACCTTATTTAATATTGTTACTACTTCAAATTTTAATAAATACCTGCAACATGTCAAAAAGCTTTCAAATAAAAATTTTTGTTCTTAGAACCGGTCTTATTACAAATTTACAATATTTTAATTTTTTTTGTGCGAGGGCAAAGTCCCGGCAGAAGGTTCAAAGTTCTCATATCACGATGAGGATTTCTAAAAGGCAGGGAATAGTCTTGTTATCACTTTCCTTTTTATACAACTTTTCTCCCATAATTGTTGTAAGTTGTTCTGTGTCTGCCAGATTAATTCTATTTTTTACTCACGCTCGTTCTCTTCATTAGTTACTCTTTTTTGCATTTTAAAATTGCATTTAGATGCAATCATTCCAATTATTACACCCATTGTTATACATAGCAAAATTAATAATGCTCTTGGAGTTTTTACTTCCCAAAACCACAATTTAATCACCACTATTTCAGTATTTTGTAAAGCGAAAATAACTAATAGTAGTATGAGCAAAATAATTACAATAATTTTAGTCATGGTGTATTTCTTTTGTCATTGTATAGTTGGTTATTCCTTTTTGCAGTCGTCTATTTCTAAATTTGCGTTTCTTTCATCTCTTTTGAGGAACGATCATACGTTAATGCGGCTCCTTATTTCTTAACAACACTTTGTCTATAAACAGAATTAACTGCGGTTCGCGTTTACCTGAACATAATTGCTATACCAAAAGAGA
>CAZOZU010000118.1:0-6406 GCA_964584355.1 uncultured Rikenellaceae bacterium | reverse complement strand
TTCAACGATGGACCTGGTATCGGATGCTATCACAAACTCTTCGTCTGTAGTTACTGACATTACCGTTACTTTCGATTCAGGTTTTGAAATGATAAGGTCATCACCTTGTGAATTATTATTTGCGTCATCATCAAATATGATCCCAAGGTTTTCCATTTCAGAACATATCATTTTTCTCATATTGAAATCATTCTCCCCTATACCGCCGGTAAAGACGAGAAGATCTATTCCGTTCATTGCTGCACAATATGATCCAATGAATTTCTTTGCCTTGTATGCATACATTTTCAGGGCAAGTATTGCTTTTTTGTTGCCGGCATCAGCAGCAGTTTCAAGATCGCGCATATCTGACGATATCTGGGAGATACCAAAAACACCACTTTTCTTGTTGATCATATTATTAACACCTGTCACATTAAGATGCTCTTTATCAGCAATATAAACAAGAACACCCGGATCTACTTCTCCTGTCCGTGTTCCCATTATCAGTCCATCAACAGGTGTAAATCCCATCGATGTGTCCACTGATATTCCATTATGTACAGCAGTTATAGATGCACCATTTCCCAGGTGGCATGTTATTATTTTCAGTTCTTTTATGTCTTTGTCAATTATCCTGGCGGCTTTATGTGCAACATACTTATGACTCGTACCATGGTAACCGTACTTACGGATCCTGTATTTTTCATAATATTCGTATGGTAAAGCATACATATAGGCATAATCGGGCATAGTCTGGTGAAAAGATGTATCGAATACCGCAACCTGCGGACTTCCCGGGATGAGTTTTTCCACTGACAATATACCTTTAAGGTTTGCAGGATTATGCAGTGGTGCCAGCTCGATACATGCTTCTATTGTTTTTTTGACATCGTTATCAATAAGGACACTCTCTTTATAATTCTCACCACCATTCACAACACGATGTCCCACAGCTGTTATTTCGTTGACATCCTTTATTACTCCATATTCAGGGTCGCACAGCACATCCATTACCATATTAATACCTGTGGTATGGTCGGGAATATCGGTTATTACCTTATATTGTTCTTTCCCTGTTGGTGTATGAGTCAATATACTCTCATTCAGGCCTATACGCTCGAGGAGCCCTTTTGCTTTCATTTCGCAGCCGTCTGACATATCGAACAGCTGGTATTTGATTGATGAACTTCCGCAATTTAAAACCAGTATAATCATATTGTTTAATATATTTTCTATTTCGGTGTTTCTATTTTACTCCTGCAGCCTGGTTTGCAGTTATTGCTATCATACTCACGATATCGCTAACTGTACAGCCTCTTGAAAGGTCATTTACCGGTGCTGCCATTCCCTGCAGTATTGGTCCGAGGGCTTCTGCATGAGCAAGACGCTGAACAAGTTTATAAGCTATGTTGCCGCAGTTAAGGTCGGGGAAGACCAGTACATTTGCTTTTCCTGCAATTTCACTTCCGGGTGCTTTTTTCTTTCCGATAGCTTCTACAAGTGCTGCATCTCCCTGCAGTTCACCGTCTATTAAAAATTCGGGAGCCATCTGCCGGGCAATCTTTGTTGCATTAATAACTTTATCAACCATCTCATGTTTAGCACTTCCTTTTGTAGAAAAGCTGAGGATAGCCACCCTGGGTTCCATTCCAACAAGCACCTTTGCTGTGTGTGCTGATGCCACGGCAATCTCAGCCAGTTCTGCATCGGTGGGATCAGGATGAACAGCCCCGTCGGCAAAAAGAAGAACCCCATTCTCTCCAAAGCTCTTATCTGTCAGTATCATGATAAATGCACCTGACACAACAGAGATACCGGGAGCTGTCTTTACATACTGGAATGCCGGTCGCAGCACATCTCCTGTTGCATGGTCAGCACCTGAAACCTCACCATCAGCATCACCACTCTTAATCATCATAACACCAAGATACAACGGATCTTCTATCAGCACTGAAGCCTCTTCCCTGGTGAGCCCTTTATTTTTTCTCAGCTCGACCATGAAATCAATATATTGTTCTTTTTTCGCATGCGACCCTGGATCAATAATAGTTATTTTTCCAGTATTTTTCAGTCCCAGTAAGGATGCATGTGACTCTATCTGTCCAGGATCACCCAACAGAATGATTTGAGCAAGTCCCTCACCAACAGCAATATCTGCAGCTTTTATTGTCCTCTCCTCATATCCCTCAGGTAAAACGATCCTTTTATTATATTGTCTTGCGTTCTGCTTAATTCTATCTAACAATTCCATTGTTAATCAAGATTTTAAATTCTTCGAATTTTTTGTTTTAAATGTACAAAAAAAAAGTCCGAATATGCAATTTCGCAAAACATGATTATTGTCAGAAAAAATATTCCTGAATCATTTAAATGAATTTTTCCTGCAGAATGATTTTTTTCTAAATTAGCGGCGCAAAACTGAAAAATGGATACTGAAGCAATATATTCACAACTCGATTCACTTGCAGCTAACCTTGAAGGTGATCTTAAATATGACAGAATAACCAGGACAATCTATGCAACCGATGCTTCTGTTTATAAGGAGATGCCGCTGGCAGTTATATGGCCAAAAGGCATATCCGATCTTAAGAAGATTATTCAATTTTCATTAAGGGAAAGCATTGGCATCACCATGCGAGCAGCAGGAACCTCCCTTGCAGGACAGGTGGTAAGTTCAGGCATTATTGTTGATATCTCGAGATACATGAAAAGGATCATTGAGATAAACGAAGAGGAGATGTGGGCAAGAGTGGAACCAGGGGTAGTACTTGATGAGTTGAACCTTGAACTCAGGAAGAGAGGACTTTTCTTCGGTCCTGAAACATCGACTTCAAGCCGATGTAACATGGCCGGCATGGTAGGAAACAATGCATGTGGCTCTCATTCTGTTATTTACGGATCAACCAGAGATCATACCATTGAACTTAAAACGATCCTCAGTGATGGCAGTGAGGCTTTCTTCGGGCCAGTTGACAAAGAAACCTTTAATACAAAGGCTCTGCGGGATAATCTTGAAGGAGAGATTTATCGTAAAACGAGGGAAATGCTGAATGATCAGGTGAACAGGGAGAGCATCCTCAAGGATTATCCTGATCCCGGGATACCGAGAAGAAACACAGGTTATGCCCTGGATCTGCTGGTTGATACCTCCATTTTTAATGAGAAATCTGAAGCACTCTTTAACTTCTGTAAATTACTGGCAGGGTCAGAGGGAACACTTGCAATCATTACCGAAATAAAACTGAATCTTGTAAAGCTTCCTCCGGCAAGCAAGGCTCTTGTATGTGTTCATCTGGAAAAAAGAAATGATGCATTTTTAGCCAATCTAATAGCACTAAAACATAAACCTGCTGCTGTTGAAATGATGGATGATAAAATACTACAGCTTACAGAGAATCATCCGGGACAGAAGAAAAACAGGTTTTTCCTTAAAGGCAAACCGGCAGCTATCGTGATCGTAGAATTTGTAAGAGAGACACCGGAAGAGATTGACAATGTCATCCCTGATATGATAAATGACTTGAAATCTGCCGGTTACGGATATGCATATCCGGTAATAAAAGGCGATGATATTTCCAAAGTATGGGATCTGCGTAAAGCGGGACTAGGAGTTCTGTCCAATATGAAAGGTGATGCAAAACCTGTATCTCTGATCGAGGATACTGCTATCAATGTGGAGCAAATGCCGGAGTATATAACTGATTTCGAAAATATGTTATCCGAATATGGAAAGGAATCAGTTTATCATGCCCATATAGGAACCGGTGAACTTCATATCAGGCCTGTGCTTAATTTAAAGGATCCGTCAGATGCAGAGCTTTTCAGAACACTTGGCATTGAGACAGCAAGGCTGGTAAAAAAATACAGGGGGTCAATGAGTGGTGAACATGGTGACGGAAGGCTCAGGGGTGAATTAATTCCATTAATAATAGGCGAACATAATTATAATCTTCTCAAAGAAGTAAAGAAGATCTGGGATCCTCAGAATATACTTAATCCGGGAAAGATCATTGATACTCCTCCAATGAACTCTTTCCTGAGATATGTACCAGGTAAGGAGACCCCCGAAATAGAAACAATATTTGATTTCTCATCCACTGGCGGAATAATACGGGCAGCCGAAAAATGCAATGGGTCAGGTGATTGCCGGAAGACAAGTATTCTAGGGGGTACTATGTGCCCCTCCTTTATGGTTACAGGTGAAGAACAGAATTGTACAAGAGCAAGAGCAAATATACTAAGGGAATTCATGTCAGCTGACATGGATAACCCCTGGGACCACAAGGAAATTTATGAAATTCTTGACCTCTGTCTCTCCTGTAAAGGTTGTAAATCAGAATGTCCTTCTGAAGTCGATATCGCGAAACTGAAAGCCGAATTCCTGCAACATTGGTACGACAAACATGGTATACCTCTAAGGACCAGGCTAATAGCACATATAACAACCATTAACAAATTAGGATCTATAGCACCGTTGATCTTTAATTTCTTCGTTAAAAACAAACTGATATCCGGATTGATCAAGAGGTTAGCCAACATTGCACCAGCCCGGTCAATACCATCATTACATAAGGTTACAATGAGGAGGTGGATAAGAAAAAATCTGGAATCATTAAATCCTGAAGAGCCGCTGGGTAATGTCTGTTTGTTTATTGATGAATTTACAAACTACAATGATACGCTGACAGGAATTTCTACTGTCAGGCTTCTTACATCTCTGGGTTATAAAGTAAAAATTATCAACCATGGTGAGAGTGCAAGGACATATTTATCGAAGGGACTGATAAGAAAAGCACAGAAAATCATACAGCGTAACATAAGGATCTTTTCAGAGATCATCAATGAAGAGATGCCCCTGGTTGGAATAGAACCTTCGGCTATCCTGGGATTTCGCGATGAGTATCCTGATCTTGCAGGCAATGAACTGAAACAGGCAGCGAATAATATTGCAAAAAACAGCTTTCTTATTGATGAATTTGTTGCCCGCGAATTCAGGTCAGGGAAAATAAAAAAGGAATTATTCGCAGATGACCATCGTGAGATAATTTTGCATGCTCATTGTCAGCAAAAAGCCATCTCTTCTTCCTCCGTCACTATAGAGATGCTCTCAATACCTCCAAATTATAACGTTACCGAAATTCCTTCAGGCTGTTGCGGAATGGCAGGATCCTTCGGATATGAAAAAGAGCATTTTGAACTATCAAATAAGATCGGTGAGCTGACCCTCTTCCCGGCTGTCAGGGAAGCCGGAGAGAATGTGATCGTTGCAGCTCCAGGTACGAGCTGCAGGCATCATATAAAAGATGGCACAGGGAAAATTGCATTGCATCCTGTTGAGGTACTTTACAAAGCTTTGAAGAAATAGGAACGGTATAAAGGTATAGCGTTCAGCGTTCATTTTTCAGGCTCCCCTCCTCGGAGAGCCTGCTCCGCGATAGCGGAGGGTTGGGGGTGGGTTCCTTTTAAAAATTAATCATAAAGTCATCTCCATCATCGAGGACGGGGAATTTTTTACGGAACTCCCCGAGTTCATCCATCGAGATATTAGCTGTAATTGAACATTCTTTATCTTCAGCAGATACAATGACCTCTCCTTTTGGATCAATTATCATGGAGTCGCCAGAATAATTGATCCCTGCACCATCGGTTCCGATTCTGTTTGACCCTACCACAAAACATTGATTTTCAATTGCCCTTGCCCTCAGGAGTGTATGCCAGACATCACGCCTGGCTGTAGGCCAGTTTGCGGAATTGATAAGCAGGTCATAATCGTTCCTGTTCCTGCTCCAAACCGGAAACCTGAGATCATAGCATATATTTGGACATATCCTCACTCCCCTGAAAGTAAAAACTTGCCGTATTTTCCCCCGGGTGAATGACTGTTCCTCGTTAGTTATCCTGAAAAGGTGTCTTTTATCATAATACCATGATTCTCCATCAGGTGTAACTAATATCCATCTGTTAAAGAATTTGTTTTTATCCCTTACAATATATGTGGCACAAATACCAAAGTCACCTTCCTGTGAGATATTATTTAACCATTCAAAAGTCTCAGCATTGGGTGGCTCATTTAATCTTTCAGGATTCATTGAGAAACCTGTATTGAACATTTCAGGTAGAATAACCAGATCAGTTTCAGTTCTTATATCTGATATTAACCGTTCTATCGTGGCAAAGTTTCCTTTTTTATTTTCCCATTCAATATCGGGTTGAACAACAGTTATTCTCATTTTAAATAGTTTATAACAGTAAAATTCCTGAGAAAAAAAAAGTACAGGCAATTTCACCTGTACTTTAATAAAATTTCTGTATGCAGTTTATTCTGTTGTTATAGATTCATAATATTCGTTTACAATACCAGTTACCAGAGGCTTATAGTAGAGCCAGAAAAATCTGCGGAAGTCATCTGGTTTCTTTGTATATA
>CAZOZU010000117.1:0-6451 GCA_964584355.1 uncultured Rikenellaceae bacterium | reverse complement strand
AATTATATATTGTCTCGCAGGTCAATCAGCAGGCCTTTTATTTTCTGCAGAGATTCACTGATTCCATATTTGTAATCGATCTCCGATTGACTACCTGAAAGCCTTTTTTTTGCACCCGGAAGAGTCATACCTTCCTCTTTAAGAAGATGATGAATGATCTTCAGGTTTTTTATATCTGTCGGAGTAAACATCCTGTTTCCCTTTTTATTCTTCATTGGTTTAAGGATGTCGAATTCATTTTCCCAGAACCTGACTGTTGAGATCGGTACTCCGAGTATTTTGGCTGTTTCACCTATCGAATAGTATAGTTTTTCGATCTGTTTTTCCCTGTATGGCATATTGTATATTATTTATAATTTATTTCACCTTTTTCTGAAATTCTTATCACTGTTTCAGGAAAATCAAGAGCGATAAGATCTTGTATTTTCCTGATCACCCTATTATCCGGGTCTATTCTTACACCTGTTCCGGGTATCTGAAAAACAGGGATAATATTACCGTAGAGGAACTTACCCTCAGTATTTATATTGAGTTTTATTACTGGTGCAATTCCGTTAGGTCCCCTGAGGTTAAATCTGCCGTAAGTGCAGAAATTACCCAGGCTATATGCAATAAAACGGTCGCGGTAAACCTCCACGGCTCTTGTAACATGTGGTCCATGACCGAAAATAACATCAGCTCCTGCGTCTATCATCATATGGGAAAACTTATAAACATCTCCCCTGTTCTCTGTGAACATCATCTCTTCAGTTCTTGGTACATGTTGAAAATCTGCTCCTTCAGCACCACCATGAAAGGATACAATAACTATCTGGCAGGTGTCTGCAAGCAATCTTACAATAGCTTCGGCCTCTTTCAAATCGTTAATACTTACCGTGCCTTTATTTGGTGCAAAAGCACAAAAGCCATATAGTATAGAATCCTTGTTAAAGACAGAAAATGGGTGTTCTTCAATACCGCCATAATAGATACCCAGTGAATCAAGTAGTTCCATTGTACGGTTTCTGGCCGGAAGGCCGAAGTCACCGAAATGGTTATTTGCAAGACTTATAATATCGAATCCTGATTCTGAAAGTGCGGAAGAGTATCTTTCCGGCATCCTGAAAAGATAGCAGCGTGTTGAATCCCTGCATTTTTTCACAGGGTCCCCATTGTCAAGAAATGATCCTTCCAGGTTGCCGAAGGTAAGATCAGACGCAGCCAGTGTATCAGAAAGATCTCCCAGAAGCAGTAAGGGATTATCATGAGGAGGAATGTAGTCAGCCGACGGGAAAGATGTTCCGAACATAATATCGCCCACCCCTGTGATCACAATTTGTTTCTGTTTCGGGATAGTATCATTCAACAGCATTGTGCCGGTGGCATGCTGACAAATAACATATAAAAAATGAACAAAAACGAGGATGTATCTTATCTTCATACTAAAATGCAGGGAAGAACTAGTCAAATGACTGACCGGTTTTTGAGGCTATCTCAATCATTCTCTCATATTCTTCAGGTGACAGATCATTAAAATAGTAATTTACAGGATCAACATTTACCCCGTTAAGTTTTATCTCATAGTGCAGATGAGGAGCAACCGATGTTCCTGTACTGCCGACAAATCCTATTACATCTCCCCTCTTTACGTTCTGTCCTCTCCTGACATTAAAACTTTCGAGATGTGCATAGATAGAACTGTAACCGAATCCATGGTTAATTATTATATGATTACCAAGGCCACGCTTTGAAGAAATAACAGCTGCTATAGTGCCATCACCTGTTGCATAAATATCGGTACCAGAGGGAGCAGTAAAATCCATTCCTGCGTGAAACTTGATTATTTTATAAATAGGATGAATCCTTAATCCGAAACCTGAAGCAGTACGTGTCAGATCCTTATTTGAGATAGGCAGTATGGCCGGAATCGATCTCAGCATATCCTCTTTCCTCATTGCCAGTGTTATAAGATCATCAAAGGATTTTGACTGTACATAGATCTTTTTCCTTATCCTGTCAAGCCTCATAGCTGTTTCAATTACAACTTCTGAATTATCATATCCCTCCAGTTCTTTATACCTGTTTATACCTCCAACTCCACCTTCCCTTAATGATTCCGGAATTGGCTCTGCTTCAAAGACTGTCCTGTAAAGGTTATCATCTGTTTCCTGAAGATGGCCAATAACCTTTTCGATATCTCCCATTTCCTTGTGTATCAGGTCGTACTGAAGGGTCAATTGTTCTATTTCCCGCATCAATGCTTTTTCTTTCGGAGAATCAACGAATATTGCAAAAATCAAATAGTAGATAACAGCTATAAGGAGTGATCCGACAAAGTATGCCAATCCTCTTAATAACATTGCCCCTATGCTCAGCCTTATTTTATCAAAACTGAGTGATTCCGGATTGAATTTATATCTTGAGTTAGGCATAACAGCGCAAAGATAGAAAATTCATCAAGAACATACCATTGCCACTAACTGGCATAACTGGATTTTTCAGATTTTTTATAAGTAACTATCTTATTATCTGAGTTTTGTGCTTGAGGTAAGCATCTGGATCATATCAAAATATTCCTCTTCTGTCAGGTCGTCATTGAAGTAATAGAGAGGATTTTTATGTTGTCCGTACTGGTCGATCTGGTAGTGAAGATGTGGGCCGGATGATGTTCCGGAGCTTCCTGTAAGCCCAATCAGGTCGCCTCTTTTTACATTCATCCCCTTTGTAACCTTTATGCTGCTAAGATGCCCGTATATTGTCTGGTAACCATATCCGTGATCAATACGTACATGGTTGCCAAACCCCCCTTTGTTCCATCCTGCGCCAATCACTTTGCCTGCCCCTGTAGCAAACACCTCTGTTCCGTAAGGTGTACTGAAATCCTGTCCATGATGCCATTGAGGATTTCCTGTTACAGGATGTACTTCCCTGAATTTAAGACCATCACCTAATGGTATGGTAACATCAACAGGACTTATCATAGGCAGGTACTCATACATTCTTTCCCATTCGACTCTTCTTTCCTCAATAGCCTCAAACGAGACATCCTGGACATTTATCATATTCTTCAGCTCTTCAATCCTTGTCCTGGTTGATTTCATCAGTGAGCTGTTAATATAACCATCGAGGTTTCTCAGCCTGTCAATCCCTCCGTAACCCGGATTCCTGTATGATTCAGGAACACTGTCCATCTCAAGAATAGGTCTGTAACGTATTTCATCCGACATCTTGAGACTGTTCATTTTCGAGAAGGCACCATCAAGTTTCTTTTCAGCGAATTTATACTGAAGTCTCAGGTTATCAATTTGCTGGTTCAGCAATTTCTCCTTGGGTGAGCCAAAGATATTTTCGAAAACTGTACCGTAAAGTATGGAAATTAGTATCGTAACTGTTAACCAGAAAAACAACTTCAAAAGCTTTTTATACCATGGAAGCTTTACCTGCCTGTATTGCAGCTCATTATGGTCCAGGAAATATTTTTTGTTACGTATAGGCAAGGTCAGAATTTCGAATTTTTATAACATGTAATCTACAAATCTAAATCAAATAAATTAATTTTACAAACCAGTATGCGGGTATATTTACAATATTTACAGATAAGTGAAATATGAAGGCACGTGATTTGAGGCAGTTGTTTTTTGATTTTTTCAGGTCTAAGGGGCATGAAATTACGCCATCAGCACCTATGGTGATAAAGGATGATCCTTCTCTTATGTTCACAAATGCAGGGATGAATCAATTTAAGGATATTTTCCTGGGTCACAGCCAGTCACAATATAAAAGGATTGCAAATTCACAGAAATGTCTCAGAGTTTCCGGAAAGCACAATGACCTTGAAGAGGTTGGCCATGACACATACCATCATACCATGTTTGAAATGCTTGGCAATTGGTCGTTCGGAGATTATTTCAAGAAAGAAGCTATAGAGTGGGCATGGGAATTTCTTACAAAGGAAATTGGCATTCATGAAGATCGCCTATATGTAACAATTTTCGAGGGGGATAATGAGGATAATGTACCACGTGACGATGAAGCTTACAGGTTCTGGCAATCCTGCCTTACAGGTAAAGCTGAACATATACTCGAAGGAACAAAAAAGGATAATTTCTGGGAAATGGGTGAAACAGGTCCCTGCGGCCCATGCTCAGAAATTCATGTTGACATAAGAGAAGATAAAAAAAGAGACAAAAACCCGGGGCATGAACTTGTAAATAAAGGAGATCCGGAAGTAATTGAAATATGGAATCTCGTTTTCATACAGTATAATCGTAAATCTGATGGTTCACTTGAATCGCTGCCCTCAAAACATGTCGACACCGGCATGGGATTTGAACGTCTATGCATGATTGTTCAGGGTAAAAAATCGAATTATGAAACAGATCTATTTCAACCTGTTATAAATGAAATATCACATATAACCAGGAAGAAACAGGGTGTGAATGATTCATGGGATATAGCCATGCGGGTGGTTGCTGATCATCTGAGGGCTGTTGCGTTTTCAATTGCCGACGGACAACTGCCCTCAAACAATAAGGCAGGATATGTGATAAGAAGGATACTACGGAGAGCTGTAAGGTATGCTTATAACAACCTTGGCATTGAAGAACCATTTATCTACCGTCTTGTACTTCCACTGGCAAAAACAATGGGTGACCATTACCCGGAACTGAATGCATTGAAAGAGCTGATATCAAGAATAATTCTTGAAGAGGAGACAGCTTTCCTTAAGACTCTTGGAAAGGGAATTAAGATGATAGATAAAGTGATCTCCGATATGAAAAACGAAGATGAAAAGATGCTGCCCGGGAAAGTTGCCTTTGAACTCTATGACACCTTTGGGTTCCCGGCTGAT
Source organism: uncultured Rikenellaceae bacterium (assembly GCA_964584355.1). Taxonomy (GTDB): domain Bacteria; phylum Bacteroidota; class Bacteroidia; order Bacteroidales; family VadinHA17; genus LD21. The sequence continues at coordinate 1,620 of CAZOZU010000117.1, read as the reverse complement.
CTAACACAACTGATCCTCAAAGAAAACAATATGGATCTGAATATGAAGGAATTCGAGAACGAAATGAAAAATCAGAAGAACAGATCAAGAGAAGATGCCTCACTTGATGCCGGCGACTGGAAAATAATCAGGGATTCAGAGGTTACAATTTTTACCGGATATGAGAATACAGAAGAAGAGGTACTCATTACAAAATACCGCCAGGTAACGATCAAAGGGAATACTATATGCCATATTGTCCTTGACAAAACGCCTTTCTACGCTGAATCCGGAGGACAGGTAGGTGATAGCGGTTATATAACCTCGGAAAAGGAAAAAATCAAGGTTATTGACACAATCAGGGAACACAACCTTATAATTCATATTGCTGATATAGTACCTTCTGATCCCCATGCAAAATTTATTGCAAAGGTTGATGCCGAAAAACGATTGATGACAGCCAATAATCATACTGCCACACACCTTATACACTACGCTTTACGGTCTGTTCTGGGAGACCATGTTGAACAGAAAGGCTCACTCGTAACACCTGAACGTCTGCGGTTCGATTTCAGCCATTACAATAAGCTTAGCAGGAAAGAACTGCAGAAAGTGGAGGATCTGGCAAACCACCTGGTAAGGGAGAATAAAAACAGGAAAGTGACCGATAATATATCCCTGAAGAAAGCAAAGGATATGGGGGCAATGGCACTTTTCGGGGAAAAATATGGCGAAACAGTCAGAGTGGTGGAATTTGGTGATTCAGTTGAACTATGCGGCGGAATCCATGTCGGCTCAACAGCAAGTATTGGAATTATTAAAATAATATCAGAAGGAGCAATAGCTGCAGGAATAAGACGAATTGAAGCTGTTACCGCAGGAAAGGCATTTGAATATATCAATAAAAAACTTGCTGATCTTGAAGATATTGCAGCACTTTTAAAAAACCAGGGGAATATCAGGGAAAATATCGAAAGACTTATTGCCGAAAATAATTCCCTTAAAAAGACTGTAGAAAAATATAAAGCTCAATCAGCCAGAACTGCTCTTAAAACTCTTGAGGTAAAAGCTGTAAATATTAATGGAATAAAATTCCTGTCAGGAGAAATCGAGGCTGACTCACCCGATATGCTTAAGAGTATTGCTTTTGAAGTAAGGAAGAGAGGTGATAACAATCTGTTACTGATCGGGTCATCAATAGGCGGAAAGGCATATCTTGCCGTAATGGTAAGCGACAACCTGGTGAAAGAGAAAAACATAAGTGCTATCAATATTATCAAAGAGATTGCAGGTGAAATTAATGGTGGAGGTGGCGGACAACCTTTTCTCGCAACTGCAGGAGGTAAAAAACCTGAGGGAATAAAAAGCGCCATAAAAAAAGCTGAAGAGTATATCCGGAAAATTAGATAATACTGATATTCAAACCATCAATCAGTATATATGAGAAGTTACAAAACAAAAATCCTGGTTGCAGTTCTTGCATTGTCTCTGCTGAAAATTGTATCATGCACACCTGAATCGTGCTACGAGGAGACTATGGCCTATGTAAAAACCATGCTTTACCAGAGCAGCAGCGAAAAAAACATTGCCCCCACCAGCCTGACACTGTACGGATTAGGCATTGATACAAATAAGATCTAT
>CAZOZU010000116.1:0-6455 GCA_964584355.1 uncultured Rikenellaceae bacterium | reverse complement strand
AGTGATTGATGATGCTATCTGGTTTTCATAGTTTTCATGATCACCTTCATAATAGAGCATTACCTTGTTCTCTATTATTCTGCTGAATCCACCTGTGTTATAGCTGTTTTCATCAGCAGTGATCAATCCTGCATTTGTCTGTTTATATTCGGCATTTTTATTGTAGATGATGAATATCAGTCTCTTTTCCAGGGAATAATCGAAGAAATCTTCAATTTCCGCAAGTTTTTTTGTTGCAAAATCTGCTGTGTATTGTGCCAGTTCGCGGCCAAATTCATTGAAATAGCAATCGAAATCATCAAATCTGTAGAACTGCCAGTAATAATCATAGTATTGAACCCTGTTCTTTCCAAAGTTCATCTGGTGGCCGTTATAGAACTGGCCAGATGCATCCAGGAAGTGAATACTGGTTAAGATTATGATTATCAGTCTCCAGATTTTTTTCATTTTAATACAGACTCATGATGTAATCAGTGTTTTTTGGCAGCAAATTCTGTTCCAATTCATCCCTGATGATACTGACCTGGCAACAAAACTAATGATATTATGTTTAAAAAGTTAAAGTTTGTTATTTTTGTCAGTGAAAATGGTTCTTTGATGTTTCCGGTCCGGTTTTTGTGTTGTGTCATGCAACCAATTCCGTTTAGGAGTTGTTTATATGAAAAACCATATTATTACCGGAATTATTATGTTCAAACACAATTTATTTTTAATATGAAAAGAATACTTTTTTTATTACCTGTTCTGCTTTTGAGTGCTTCGTGTTTCTCACAGGCTGTTATGAAACTTCCAGAGAAAGAGCATAATTTTGGCACCTTTAAGGAGGAAGACGGCAAGCAGAGTTATGAATTTACTGTTGAAAATACCGGGAATTCTCCTCTGGTAATTCAGAATATTTTGGCCTCCTGTGGCTGTACACAACCTGATTGGACAAGAGAGCCAATACCTGCCGGGGGTACAGGGAAAATCATTGCCAACTATGATCCACGTAATCGTCCCGGGCAATTTAATAAAACACTTTCAGTTTATTCCAATTCCAACCCTAAGGTAGTGGTGCTGGTTATAAAAGGTGAAGTGATCCCGCGTGAAAAGACAATCGAAGAACTATTTACATTTCCTGTTGGTGCTGTAAGATTCGAAAGTAATCATCTTGCTTTCACAAAAATAAAGAAAACAGAAAAGAAAATACGGGTGATGAGGGTTATAAACACATCTGATCAACCCGTAAAAATAGGATTTGAAAGGGTGCCAGCCCATCTTGAACTCAAAGCAAATCCTGAAACACTTAAACCAGGTCAGAAAGGTATTATCGAGGGAACATATGATGCAACAAAAAATAATAGCTGGGGTAACGTAAGTGATATGGTCAAGGTGAAACTCAACGATAACACACAGCAGAATATATATTATTACATATCGGCAAATCTTGTTGAGGATTTCTCATCCATGACAAAGGAGGATATGGAAAATGCCCCTGTTTTCAATCTTGCTTCATCAACAGTTGACCTTGGGATAATGCCGGGTAAGACACAAAAGGAAGTTGAGTTCAAATTTACAAATAAAGGGAAATCAGATTTGATAATCAGGCATATACGTTCCACATGTGGTTGTACGGCAGTACAACAGGGTAACCTGGGAGTGGGAATAAAACCTGGTGAATCGAGCTCAATAAAAGCGGTTTTTAATTCCGGCGGCTACAAAGGGAAAGTTACCAAGGCAATATACGTTTATACAAACGATCCGAAAAAATCAGAAGCAGTGCTGATGCTGACAGCAAATGTAGAACAGGAACCTTCAGGTCAGTAAAAAGAGTATAAGAAATAATTAAAAAGGGTGGCAGTTAACAATATGGCACCCTTTTATTATTTTTACACTTTCATATTCCCATGTAATGGACAAACACAGGAAAGCACTTAAAATTCAGAAAGGGGTAAAACATCCTTCAAATATCAATCCTGATGTTTTACAGGGCAGGATAAGGAGAAAAAGAAAACAATACTCGACAGATGAGTATGTGTCGGGGATTCTTTCAGGTGACAGAACCATCCTCAGCAGAGCAATAACATTGACAGAGAGTTCATTACCCGAACATCATAATACCATACAAACAATTATAGAAAAGTGTCTTCCATACAGCGGCCGTTCTGTGAGAATCGGGATAACCGGGGTGCCTGGAGTAGGTAAAAGCACCTTTATAGAGTCATTTGGGTCATATCTTACAGAGCAGGGAAGGAAACCGGCTGTTCTGGCTATAGATCCCAGTAGTAAAAAGACTAAAGGCAGTATTCTTGGTGATAAAACCAGGATGGAAAAACTGAGTGTTAATCCAAATGCTTTTGTCAGACCATCTCCCACTTCCGGCACACTGGGTGGTGTCGCCAGAAAGACACGTGAGACGATCATACTGTGTGAAGCGGCCGGCTTTGATACTATTATTGTTGAGACAGTGGGAGTAGGGCAATCCGAAATTTCAGTTCACTCGATGGTCGATTTTTTTCTGCTGCTGATGCTTACAGGTGCGGGCGATGAACTTCAGGGAATGAAACGTGGGATAATGGAAATGGCAGATGTAATAGCTGTTACGAAAGCTGATGGCAGAAACAGGATCATCGCTGAAAGTACAAAAGCTCTGTTTCAAAATGCCCTTCACTGTTACCCGGCACATCAGTCAGACTGGCGACCCCGTGTAATGGTGTGTTCTGCCCATGAAAACAAAGGAATCGAAGAATTATGGGAACAAATAAGCGATTACGTTGTTTTTACTAAAGCAAACGGATATTTTGATGAACACAGGAAAGAACAGGCTGTTATGAGAATGAATGATGCAATATTGGAATACCTGAATCAATCATTTCATGCTGATGAGAATGTGAAAAAGACAAAACCACACCTCGAACATATGTTGCAGAAAGGTAAAATAACTTCATACAGAGCCGCGATTTATTTAATTGATAAATACTTTAAAAGGTTGTAAAATTTAATATATTTGCGCCACAGATGTAATTGTTAATCTGATAATTAATTAAAATAAAAAATATGAAAAGAATCATTTATTTGTTGTTTGTTGCAGTAATCATTTATAGCTGTAACTCAGAACCTCATTATGTCATAAAAGGGAATATTGACAATTCAGATAGTGTAACATTTATATTACAAAAAAGAGAAGCAGGTACTATAGTAAATATAGATTCGGCTATATCCAGAAAAGGCTCCTTCAGGATGAAGGGAACTGTGGGATATCCGGATATGGTGCAACTTGTTGCCGTTAATACAATGCAAAGACTTACTTTTTATATCGAAAATTCCAATATGACAATAGCAGGACATCTGGATTCACTTGCCAATGCCACAGTGACAGGCTCGAAAACACAGGATGAATACCAGTTGTTCATTGATTCAAACCAGCCTTTGAGTGAGAAATATGCTGATCTGTATGCTGAATACCAGGCAGCACGCCAGGCAAATAATACGAATGAGATTACCAGAATTGAGAAGGAAGCAGAAACAATACAGACTGAAATGACACAACTTCAAAAAGATTTTGTGAAGAATAATCCTTCATCCTATATGTCTCCTGTAATTTTGACGAGTTTGAGCTATGAGATGGATCCTAATGAGATTGAAGAATATCTTAATTCGATGGACGCAAATGTTGCCCAATCGCCTATAGCACAGGAGCTTATGAACAGAGTACAGATTATGAAATCTGTTGCAATAGGACAGAAAGCTTCGGATTTCACACTGAATGATGTTTCCGGTAATCCTGTAGCACTCTCTTCGAAGATTGGGGCAAAGCTTCTCCTGATCGACTTCTGGGCTGCATGGTGTAATCCATGCCGTCAGGAAAACCCGAATCTGGTAGAAGTATATAAAGAATTCAATAAGAAAGGATTTGATGTTTTTAGTGTGTCCCTCGACAGAAGTAAAGAGGACTGGGTACAGGCAATTGCTGATGACAAACTCACCTGGACACATGTATCTGATCTACAGTACTGGAACAATTCAGCTGCAAAGTTATATGCGGTGAACGCAATCCCGGCAAACTTCCTTCTCGATGAGAATGGAATTATTATTGCCAGAAACCTCAGAGGCACAGATCTGTATAATAAAGTCAGCGAAGTTCTCGGAAACTAATATAAACGATACACGGTACAAGGAATAATAACTCTGTACCGTGTAACATGGACCGTGTACCTTTATTTATTCTTCCTTATCTGATTCCTCAAGTATAAAACCCGTACCCCTGACGGTGCGGATATCAATATTTTTATCTTCGGATATATATTTTCGAAGACGGCTGATAAAGACATCCATGCTTCTTCCAAGGAAATAATCATCTTCGCCCCAGATCTCCGTGAGGATATCTTCTCTTGCAAGAATTTTATTTTTGTTTATAATAAAAAACTTGAGAAGCTGGGCCTCCTTCAGAGTAAGTTTTTCTTTTGAATTACCGCATAGAAGTTCAAGTGTATTGTATTTTAGAGTTGTGTTGGAGATCTTAAATTCATCATTTGAGGATGAATAGGCACGATTGAGGATATTATTGATCTTTAGCATAAGAACTTCAGGATCAAATGGTTTGGTGATGTAGTCGTCGGCTCCGATCTTAAGTCCCCGTACAATATCTTCTTTGAGGCTTTTTGCTGTCAGAAAGATTACCGGCAAATCAGGTGATTCTTTTTTGATCTTTTCTCCGAGAGTAAATCCATCCATCTCGGGCATCATCACATCAAGCACGCAAATATCCGGTTTTTCCTGTAGAAACAATGCCCATGCTTCATTACCGTCCCGTGCAAGTATAACATCGAATCCATTAATAGTCACATACTGCGATAATATATTACCGAAATCCCTGTCATCTTCTGCTAATAATACTTTCATAATAGCGTGAAATATTTTTAATAAGGTATTGTTACTGTAAATATACTACCTTTTCCCGGTTTACTGCTTACTGTAACATCTCCTCCGTGAGCTGATGCAATTTTCTTTACGTAGTAAAGCCCTAATCCTAATCCTTTATATTTATGTATGTTACCTGAAATGGCTCGATAAAATTTATCAAATACATGTTTCTGGTCACTTTTGCTTATGCCAATACCATTATCGGCAATCTTTATTGCGATGTTATTATTCTCGGCACTCCCTTCAATATTTATTACAGGTTCCTTTTCAGAATATTTGACAGCATTGGAGAGAAGGTTATTGATAAGAGTAGTGAAATATACAAGATCGATATCTGCTTTTGCTCCATTAAATGTGTATTTTTCTTTTAGTGAAGCACAATCACCACGCCCTGTCCGGAAACTTGATACTATATCATTCATGACCTCTTCAATATCTACCTTCTTTTTGTCGAGTTGAAACTCTGTCCTTTCCCACATGCTTATTTCCAGGATCATGTTAATAAGCTGATTAAGGTGAATACTCTGTTTTCCGATCAGCTTTGCGGTGTCAAGTATTTTTGATTCATCAGTTCTTATTTTCTCCATTTCAAGGGTCTTGCCCGCTACTGTAATTGTTGCCAGGGGTGTCTTCAGCTCATGGGTCATATTATTTATAAAATCTGTTTTGAGATCGGATAATCTCTTTTCTTCCATGAGGTTACGGTATGTGTAAAGGAATATTATGATCACTATCAGTATGCTGAAAATGCTCATTGCCAGGGATGCTGACAGCTCCTTCAGGATCATGCTATTTTTGAAAGTGAAATCTATATAATAGTCAAAATTAACATTGTAATTATTCCCGACAAGCCATGGCCTGGTAACCAGGATAGTTGATGTTGATCCTTTAAGAGAGTGTGCTAATCCCTCCTTTTCACGCGATACTCTTCTCTCCCTGAATGAAGGATCCCTGAAGATTAACAGAGTATCATCACTGAGGAGAATTTCGAGATTAGTTATTATTATTCTATGGTTGAACTCATTTTCAACACCCTGATTTATAAAATATTCAGAGATGTATAGTGATAGATCCTGTTCCGTGTTTAAAGCAGTCGAGAAATAATCAAAGATCTCAGATTTCTTATTCTCAAGTTGCTGATTATCGATTATCTGCGGTAACACTACAGATTCAGTGTAATCGTCGAGCAGATAACTTACTGTATCGAACGTAATCAATCTGGATCCTCTTAGTGATGCATTAGCTTCCTGAGATAATGACCTGTATCGCAGATAGAGCATCTCGTCAACCTGTTTCCATCCTCTTCTGATGATGATCACCTGGGCGATTATCATTAATGCAAATGCCAGAATACCTAAAATTAAAACCGTGTTCTTTTTTCCCATATTTATGAATTCTTTTCAAAAGTATTCAATTTTTGACAATAGGATATTATAATGATCAAAACATTAACTCTGCATTAACCATGTATTAACAAAATGGCGGCACTTATGGTATTATCTTTGGATTGACAATCAATAAAAAGGCAGTCATGAAAAAGATCGGTTTATTAT
>CAZOZU010000115.1:0-6524 GCA_964584355.1 uncultured Rikenellaceae bacterium | reverse complement strand
CATTTCTTTTCCTGTCAGAAATATAAAATGTTGCGGTCTGGTTCGGTTCAAGTGTCACTGATCGTTTTCCATGTTCACTAATGATTTTCCCTTCGAGGGTAATAGAACCATTTACAAGTGTGGTTTGAATATTATCCTCACTGCTATATGCTTTAACGTTAAATTCTGTTCCGTATACTTTGATGTCGAGATATGATGTACTTACAACAAATTGACTGCAGGTATCCCTGGCAACATCAAAATAGGCCTCCCCGTCAAGAATAACCTTGCGATTCTTCTGTCCAAAGTAAGATGAATACTTAAGATTACTTCCTGCATTGAGCCATACTTTTGATCCATCTGCAAGAATAAGATTAGTTCTTGATCCGTATGGTGCTTCAACAGTATTCCAGATTTCATTTGAAGCATTGAAAACTTCATTATTAAAAAACCGTAATCCGGCATACCCTATTGAAACGGCCAATGCAATAAATGCAGCATACCGGAGGATATCCCTTATATGCCTGATTTTCCCTATCCTGTTCTCCTCCTGAATCTTAGAAGCCAGCTCCTTATAATGTTTTGATTTTACCTTTTCCCATGAAACAGCAATCAGGTCAGGGTCGGTTGCCTGGACAGTTTTAGAAGCCAGATAGACTTGTTTGAACTCTTCAAAATACCTTGAGTTTTCTGGAGATTCTTTAATCCAGTTTATGGCCGAAGCTCTTTCCATTTCGGTGGCTTCGCCTGTCAGATAATTTACTAGCAGTTGGTCCTGCTTAGAAATGAGATTCTTTTCTTCCATTATATAAAATTCATAGTTATGACCCCTAATCTAAACTTAAGGGTGACAGATGATTAAAAATAATTTATTTAAATGACAACTGCCTTGCTATCAATAACATACTTAGTATTTTATCAGGTAATCCTTAAGATGTGACCTTAATTTTTGCAATGCACGTGCCATCTGGGTTTTTACTGTATTTACTGAAATTCCAAGTTTTTCGGCTATTTTCCGGTAGGTGAGGTTATCAAATCTATTCAGCAAAAAGATCTTTCTGCACTTATCGGGAAGTGATTCAATGGCATCTGAGATCTCTTTTTCAAGTTCATGCGAAATTAATAAAGCTTCAGGATAATCATCAGATACCGGTTCCAGCAATTCCCTGTCGGTAAACAAGTATTGACAGCTCTCAATGTACTTTTGCTTTACCTTCTCATGCCGGAGATATTTAAGACATCTGTTTTGTATACTCTTTACCAGGTAACCTGTTAGATTCGATTCAATCTTAATACCGACACAATTCTCCCAGAAATCACAAAAGAAATTTTCGACTATTTCCCTGGCAATATGTTTGTCCCTCACATAATGCTCAGCATAAAGAGAAAGCATTGTGAAGTGTTTCTTAAAAGCGGCTTCAAAAGCATCTTCATCCCCGGCATTCAGCCTCTTAATCAGATCTTTTTCGTCCATATACGGAAATGAGTCAGTTCAGGTCAGGTCAGGTAAGTCAGGTAGATATCTAAAAAGGTATTAAAGATAGATGAATATTTTAAAATAATGGAACGCGATGCTTGTCGGATGTAAATATTTATGGTAACTCCAGAATCTTTAGATTTCTGAAATGTATTTCGGCTCCTTCTGATTCAAGACATATATAACCTTTCTTTTGTGTTGACTGGCTTATGCCATTTACAAACCTGCCGTTTACCGAGAGTTTGATTACACCGTCGACACAGACCACATCATATGTATTCCATTCTCCCCTGCCTTTACATCTGTTCTCAATCGACTTGCTCCTGGTCCCTCTGGGATTATCAGGAACTGTTTCGATTCCTCCCACGCCAAAAAGTTCACCATGCACATAAGCATCAGGAGGTTTAACACCGTCGCGTATATTGAGGTTCACCCAGTCGAGCTCAAGCATCTGTACTTCAACTCCATCGGGATAAGGTGAATCTCCAGACGGATTTGCATTACTCCAGACAAACACTCCTGAATTTCCTCCGGGTTCCATATGCATCCATTCGATATGAAGTATATAATTCTCATACTGTTTTTCTGAACGCATAACACCTGTGGGATGGCCTGAACAGATGAGTATATCCTTCTGTAGTTTCCACGTTTCAGGTTCAGTGTTGACATTTACCCACTTTAGGTCTTCATCCTTCTCTTTTGATTGTGAGAATATCTTCTGGGAACTAATGGCCTTGCCGAATTTGATAGCTGGTTGCCGGGCATGTGAGTCTATGGCGGTGCCATATACTAATAAGAAACAAAGAAATAATGCTGAGGTTTTACCGGGAATTTTCATAGCATGTAGTTTTATTAGTTATATCGATTGTAATAATATTGGGTGCTGGGTTGCTGGTTCCTGGGTGCTGGGTGCTGGGTGCTGGGTGCTGGGTGCTGGGTGCTGGGTGGTCGCTGATTTAACCCAGTACCTAGTACCCAGTATCTAGTACCTAGTACCTAGTACCTATACACTGATCATCTCATTAAACAACGCTAACTGTTCCTTCATAGCCTCCACCCTGTCATTCTGTTCTGTGCGGGCTTCAAGTAATATCCAACCGTTATAACCGGTTGCAATAAGCAGGTCGAAAAGCTGCTGATACGGGTAATTACCATCATTCAGCTCTCTTATATGAAGTGTGTCGCCAAACCATTTTCTTACCATATTGAAGTTGCCTTCAAGTCCCGGGGGCAAAAGATCCTGATCGTTGCAGTTCCAGCAAATTTTTACATTATCCTCGGTAACCTGCTCAAATATTGCCTTCATATTCGGAATTTCCTGGGTTATCTCTCCATGAACCTCCACTCTTACAAGCTGACCGTAATCCCCGGCAAATTGCCCTACCTCGTTCAGCGAGGCAGCAATTTGTGTAATTGTCTTTTCACGAGGAACCTCCGGAGGCATGTAATTAGGTTTGACCTTGATGCCTGTTGCCCCTATATCCTTACAAAGCTTAATGTACTCTTTTGTCTGGTCAATATTCTCACGAAGTTTCTTCGGATCGGGACTATGAAATTCAAAATTCGAGCCATAGCCGATGCAGATCACAGAACTGTCAGCAAACCTTTTTTTAACCTCGGCACGTTGATCCGCGGTCAGGCTGATTTCAACCTTGTGCGCATGTTCTGTCCTCAGTTCCACTCCCAGGTAACCTGCGTTTTCACAGTTGCTTATAAGTGTAGGCAAATCCCAATCCCTGCCCCACTGGTAGGTAACAAGGCCTAATTTCATTGTGGCGGGTACTATGCCATTTAATTTCGGGAAATTCTTAAAAAGAGCAAGAGTGATGCCTGCTCCAAGGGTAGTCTGGATGAAATTGCGGCGGGTAAGATTGTTTTTCATGGTTTTTCTTTATTCTTTCTATTTTCACCTTACACCCTTAATCTACCCCCGGCGCTTCGCGCCACCCCCTAGGGGGTAAAAAACCCAATCTTCACTATGTTATGAATTATTTCTGGGTTTTAGCCCCCCTTCAGGGGGGTTGGGGGGTCATACTTTCTCCGGCACCACATATGGTTTCCGGTATTCTCTTGTCAGCATCTTATCAGCCTCCGGATCATTCACGAATTTTTCCTTTGCTCCTTCGAATGTCAGCTCTCTGCCAAGTCTGTATGATACATTTGCGAGTAGCGGCAGTGCAGATGACATATAACCTTCGAGAATGTCGCAGTGTAATGTTTCACTATTTCCTCCTCTTATGGCATCAATGAAGTTGGCATAATGTTCGGTTCCTCCCGGGGGAGCCATGTATGTCGGATCAGCAGGTTTTTCTGCCATCCCTGATCCTGCAAATGGTTCTGTTTCCCGCCTGCGGTAAGCTCTCCAGTTACCCTCATTAATTTCAAGATATCCTTCAGTACCGTAGAACATGTTGCCTATTCTGATACCAAGTCCAGCCTCAGCATGGGTATATCGTCCACGGGTTTCAAATTCAAGGATCTTACCATCGTCATATTTAAATAACGCTGTCTGGGTGTTTGGTGTCTCCTGTGAACACTCTTTGGGATCAATCCCGAAAATGTTTCCCATCGAATAAATTGTAATGGGATGCTCATCCTTGTTCATTCCCCAGCGGGCAATATCGAATTGATGTGGTCCCTGGTTGGCAGTGTCGCCACCACCTGTGTTCCAGTGCCAGTGCCAGTTATAGTGTCCTCTTTTTTCATTGTATGGTCTCCACAGAGCAGGACCGAGCCACATATCATAATGTAGTGATTCAGGCGGTTCACTATCTTCGGAAATGCCAAATGAATCACGCGGTTTAAAGCATAATCCTTTAGCCATGAATACGTCACCTATACCACCATCGTGGAGAAACTTGATAGCTTCCATCACACTAGCTATCGATCGGTTTTGAAACCCTGTCTGAACACGCACATTATATTTTCTTGAGGCCTCAACCATCTTGCGGCCTTCAAAAACATTGTGGCAGCAAGGTTTTTCAATATACACATGCTTCCCTGCCTGACATGCCCAGATAGTTCCCAGTGCGTGCCAGTGATTGGGAGTGGCAAACGAAACGGCGTCTATATCTTTATCATCGAATACTTTACGCATATCCCAGCAGGTAGCCGGGGTCTCCCCTGTTCTGTCAATAACATTTTTCACCCGGTCAGCAAAAAATTGTTCATCGGCATCGCAGATCGTCCTTATTTGGACATTTTTGCTTTCCTTTAGTCTGCCAAAGTTATTAATATGTGTGCCTCCCTGTCCGCGAATTCCTATAACAGCTATATTGATACGGTCATTAGCCCCCAGAATTGACCTGTATGACTTAGCACTGAATGCCACTCCGCCAACGGCAATTCCTGCAGTTCCAAGAACACTTTGCTTGATAAATTCTCTTCGTTTACTCATAGTATGATAGGCTTTGGTTAATCTTTTTGTCAGATAAATTTAACTTATTTTTTTATAGGAATAAGAAAGAGTGTTAATCATTTTAATTTGTTATTGTTTTAAAGATCCCTCATTACATAAATAATAAAGTAAAATAATTATACGTTTATTTGTATTTTATATTTTTTTCGTATATTTGTATGTATTTCATAACTTTTATGCTCTATGGTAAATAAAGGTAAAAAATATTATGATATTATCACAGCAGCAAAAGATCTGTTCTGGAAGCATGGATTTAAACGTGTTACGGTTGAAGAGATCTGTGTTACAGCGAATGTGAGCAAAATGACATTCTACAAATACTTTCCGAACAAAACGGAACTGGCGAAGCAGATTATCAGCAATATTTTTGACGAGGGCATGATCAAGTTCAATAAAATGATGCTTTCAGATATCTCTTTTGCAGAAAAGATGAAACTTCAGGTCAGGATGAAACTTGAAGGAACAAAAGATATCAGCGAGGAATTTGTGAAAGATGTATATGGTGATGCTGATTCGGAAGTACACAAATTCTGGGAAGAAAAAGCAAATGAAGCAATCGAAAGGGTGATCCGCTATTATAGAGAGGCACAGGCTAATGGCTGGTTGCGAAAAGATATTAAGATTGACTTCATCCTATACATTATCAATAAGTTCTTCGATTTTGTCAATGATGAGACTCTGATTTCAAAATATGATTCGATGCAGGAATTAATAGTGGAAATCAATAAGTTTTTCCTGTATGGTATTTTGCCTTACGAAGATATGCCGGATGAATAACAGAATTTTCATATTGCTGACTTCATTTTGCCTGATTTTCAATAAGACCAGCAGCCAGGACACTGTTGGTCTTGCAAAAGATCATGTTTCCTTTAAGGGACAATTATCGGCATATACTCATATAAATCCCGATAATAAGCTGCCCTGGTGGAGTGGTGCACGATATATTCCGCAATTGAATTACGAACATGGACTGAAGGATAGAAAACTTATCGATTTTGAAGCTTCGGTAAACCTGTACGGTAATATGGGTATACATCCTTTTAATTCCGCAAGCTTCAATGGTGATATAAAACCCTATCGTGCCTGGGCACGTTATTCCACACCACAGTTTGAATTACGCGCTGGTCTACAGAAGATAAATTTCGGATCTGCCTCCATTCTGAGGCCTTTAATGTGGTTCGACCAGATTGATCCCCGCGATCCCCTGAAACTTACCGACGGGGTCTGGGGAGTCCTTGCCCGTTATTATTTCCTGAATAATGCCAATATATGGTTATGGGGATTATATGGAAATGAAAACCTCAAAGGATGGGAATCACTGAATTCCGACAGGTATACACCTGAATTCGGAGGTCGTTTTCAGGTACCTGTGCCAAAGGGTGAGGCAGGATTTTCCTTTCATCACAGGACAGTGGATTGCAGCAGCCTGTCAGATTCAACAGTTATATACGGCAACGAACCGGAAAACCGTTTTGGATTTGATACAAAATTAGATGTGGTGGTAGGTTGCTGGCTTGAAGCTTCATGGTCAACTTATAGTGAGGATCTTGGGATTTTCTCGAACCAGGAGATAATCAATATAGGAATTGACTATACCTTTGGAATTGGTAATGGCCTGACAGTCATTTACGAACACCTGATAGCTTCGTT
>CAZOZU010000114.1:0-6544 GCA_964584355.1 uncultured Rikenellaceae bacterium | reverse complement strand
AAATCAGCTGGAAAGCAGGAAGAACAGCTTCCCGTCATACTTGACCGGGCTCCTGATGGTAAGGTTTTGAAGGCAGGACTTATAGGCTGTGGGGGTAGAGGTACCGGTGCAGCAATTAACTTCATCGATGCAGGACCCAATCTCACTATTACCGCTCTGGGAGATGTATTCCGCGATAAGCTTGATCAGTGCAGAGAACAACTAAGGAAGCAAAGAAATGTTGAAATAGCAGAAGAGAACTGCTTTATAGGCTTTGACAGTTACGAAAAAGTAATAGACTCAGGAGTTGATGTTGTTCTGCTTTGCACTCCTCCTCACTTCCGTCCTGAACATATTGATGCTGCAGTTAAAGCAGATAAACATATTTTTCTTGAAAAACCATGTGCTGTGGATCCTGTAGGTGCCCGCTCGGTCCTGATCTCTATAGAAAGAGCAAAAGAAAAAGGTCTCTGCATGGTAAGCGGTACAATCCGCCGGGTACAGAAAGACTTCATGGAGACAAGAAGAAGAGTTATTAATGGTGAAATAGGAGATATTGTCAGCGCCCACATCATTCGTAATGGAGGTTCATTATGGGTTATTAAGAGAAAACCAGAGTGGACAGATATGGAGTACATGCTTCGCAACTGGGCTAACTTCTGTTGGCTTTCGGGCGATCATATCGTTGAACAGTTTATACATGAGATAGATGTAATGAATTGGTATTTACGTAAAACACCAGTCAAAGCTATCGGATGGGGAGGACGCCAGAGAAGAGTGACAGGTGACCAGTATGACTTTTTCAGTATAGAATATATTTATGACAATGGAATGCATACCCATTGCGCTGCACGCCAGATAACAGGATGCAGCAATCTCACAAAGCAATTTATTATCGGAACAAAAGGATTTGCAAATGCCAGGGGAACTCTGTACAACCTTGATGGAGAGGAGATATGGAAATATCCCGCTCCTGAAGAGGATTCTGCTGATGATACCTGGGAAGTAACAGATCCGTATGTTCAGGAACATATAAATCTGGTGACAGGTATCCGAACCGGCAATGTGATAAATGATGCTGAGGCACAGGTAAATTCAACACTTATTACTATTATGGGACGCATGTCAGCATATACAGGAAAGGATGTGACATGGGACGAGGTGATGAATTCAGATCTTTATCTTGGCCCGAAAACCTATGCTTTTGGTCCTGTTCCCGGCATACCTGAAGAGATCCCTGTGATAGGAACCGCACCAAACGTTTGATTTTCTTTTTGTAAATAAAATAAATCTAGATTAAAAATGAAAAGGAGTAGTTTATTTGAATTAATTGCTTTGTTCATTTTAGCATTCTTGATGTTATCATGTACTGGTAATAAAGACCAAAATAAGGAACCTGGTCACAAATTTAATGGTACGTATTCGGGTGATTATCTCGACAGGATAGCATTTCCCATAGGAGGTATGGGAGCCGGTATGTTCTGCATTGAAGGCACCGGTGCAATTTCTCACATGTCGGTAAGAAACAGACCTGATATCTACAATGAGTCCTGCATGTTTGCAGCCTTATCGGTAAAAGATCTTAAGAATGGGGCTAAAGTACTCGAGGGACAGGTTCCCGGGTGGAAACATTTTGGACAACCGGGTTCAGGTACAGGTTCTTCCGGAGCAAGCTATGGGCTACCAAGATTTCAAAAGGCATCATTTCACACCCGATTTCCCTTTTGTGAGATTGAACTCAACGATAACGATATTCCACTTGATGTCATTATTAAAGGATGGAGTCCTTTTATACCGACTGATGCAGATAATTCAAGTTTGCCAGTAGGAGCACTGGAATATTCATTCAGCAATAACACCAATTCAAAAGTTGAAGCTCTATTTTCATACAACACCAGGAACTTTATGAGACAATCAGGCGGTAAAGCTACTATCAGGCGGATAGCAGGTGGATTTATACTTTCAGAAGAGGGAATAAAAGAGAATCCGGAAAAACAAGGTGATTTTGCAATCTTTACATCGGAAGAAGAAACAGTTGTCGATCATTGCTGGTTCAGGGGAGGATGGTGGGATCCGCTTACAATAACATGGAACACCATCATGGAAAGTGAAGCCAGGAGTATACCTCCGATTGAAGACGATGCTCCCGGGGCATCACTGTATGTTCCGTTTACACTAAATCCCGGAGAGACAAAAGTTATAAAACTGATGATGGCCTGGTATGTGCCAAATACAACTCTAAGGTATGGGCAGGATCCACAGGAAAATGATGATAAGGAATATACCTATACAGATTCCTCATTTCAGGATCCTTATTACAAACCCTGGTATTCGGGAAGATTTTCCGGGATAAACGAAGTTGCGGATTACTGGAAAACAAATTATGATGATCTGCTCTCAAAATCAGAATTATTCAGCAGCTCATTTTATAATTCCACACTGCCTCCTGAAGTTATTGAAGCGGTAGCAGCAAACCTGACAATTCTAAAATCACCGACAGTTTTACGCCAGCCCGACGGTAAATTATGGAACTGGGAGGGATGCGGAGACAATTACGGGAGTTGTGCCGGTTCATGCACACATGTATGGAATTATGCCCAGGCAATTCCTCATCTTTTCCCGTCACTTGAAAGAACATTACGTGAAACAGAATTCTTTTTCAGCCAGAATAAAGAAGGCCACCAGACCTTCCGGTCGGCTTTACCAATAAGACGTGTCGCAGCAACATTCCATTCGGCAGCTGACGGACAATTGGGAGGAATAATGAAAGTGTATCGCGAATGGCGCATAAGTGGTGATAATGAATGGCTTAATACGATGTACCCTAAAGTGACAGAAAGTATAGACTATTGTATACGGACATGGGATCCACGTATGACAGGTACATTGGAGGAACCGCATCATAATACCTACGATATAGAGTTCT
This sequence comes from uncultured Rikenellaceae bacterium, assembly GCA_964584355.1. Taxonomy (GTDB): domain Bacteria; phylum Bacteroidota; class Bacteroidia; order Bacteroidales; family VadinHA17; genus LD21. The sequence continues at coordinate 3,639 of CAZOZU010000114.1, read as the reverse complement.
GGGGACCCGATGGGATGTGTACAAGCTTTTACCTCGGGGCATTAAAGGCGGTGTCTGAAATGGGAGGATATCTTAAACAGGATATATCGAAATATGAAGAACTTTATAAGAAAGGGAGATCTGCAATAGAGTCAGAATTGTATAACGGAGAATATTTTATTCAGAAAATTACGTGGGAGGGACTTAATTCACCTGATCCCGTAAAAGCATCCCAGGAATCATGGACCTCAGATTATTCTGAGGAAGCCAGGTCTCTTCTGCAGAAGGAAGGCCCCAAGTATCAATACGGTAACGGGTGTCTCTCCGATGGTATTCTGGGTGTATGGATCGGAGAAGTATGCGGGCTAAAAAATATTGTTGATTCTGTAAAAGTGACAAGTCATCTTACTTCTGTGCATGAATATAACTTTCGTAATGATCTGTCTGATCATTCCAATCCACAAAGGCCATCCTTTGCTCTTGGACAGGAGGGAGGCCTTCTTCTGTGCAGCTGGCCAAAAGGAGGCAAGCTGTCGCTTCCGTTTGTTTATAGTGATGAAGTGTGGACAGGTATTGAATACCAGGTAGCTTCACATCTTATGATGATGGGGGAGATTGAAAAAGGACTCGAAATAGTCAGAGCAACCCGTGGCAGGTATGACGGCAGGATAAGGAATCCATTCAATGAATATGAATGCGGACACTGGTATGCAAGAGCCTTGTCAAGCTATGCAATGCTTCAAGCTCTTACCGGTGTAAGATATGATGCTGTCGATCAGGTGATGTATATCAATTCGGCTGAAAAAGACTTTACATCATTTATATCAACAGCAACCGGCTTCGGGAATGTCGGAATGAAAAACGGTGAACCCTTCATTGATGTAGTGTATGGGAATATTACAGTAAAGGATTTTGTAATAATGTAACAGGCACCTCTGATCCTTTTCTTTCAGCTGACAGATAACCTGCATAAATTGTTGAAATGACATCGGCAGCAAGTGTTGAGTTGCTTTCAAGGGTATCTCCGAAAGCTATTGTTCTGTAAAAAGCTTCCATTTCATGCTGATACCCTGTAAACCAGCTTTCATCAGGGGATACAGACGACCAGCCCTGTTTGGTTTCTGTTTTTTCAACAATATATACATCCTTAAAGTGCTTCTCATCGGGTGTATATGTTTGCATGGCATTATTAGGACTTATATTGCATATTGTCCTGTGGTTATTTGTATTGACCTCTATCCGGTTATGTACTCCTCCAAGAACAAGCTCGCTGGCAAAAACATCAGCAAATGTTCCATCTTCAAAGATGATGTGCAGGGCTGCAAAATCTTCGATATCGTTATATGATGTTCTTATATGGCCTTCATCTATATAGCCGGGTAACCTTGTAACCGTATGGGTTCGGGCCGAAACAGCAACGGGACGAATAGGCTTACCATTTCTTGCTTCTCCTTCTATCTTTTTAAAATACAATATAGCTGAAAGGGGATGACATCCTTTACCTATCATGGATCCGCCGCCTGAAAATTTCCATTGTCCGTATGCCGGTGAATGTGACCCGGAATGTGATTCTTCACCATGCATCCAGAGGATCTGAGCTTTTGATTTACGAAGCAGATCACTCTCCTTGATCACCGAGGGGGCATATATCCAGTTTTCAGCATACATGATCCTTCCCCGGCTCTTTTTTTCTGCTTCAAGAATATTTTTTACACTGGCAAGTGCCTGTTCGAGTCCTTTTTCCCGGGGAAACAGATCACCATTGAAATCCTCTTTGCCATCTCCGAAATACCCTGTAAAAGGTTTTTCAACAATCACATGCCGGTTTTTTTCAAGTGCAGCAATTACAATTGGCTCATGTGTTGAAGGTGGTGTGCATACATGGATGACATCTGAATTGCCGATCAGGGATTCGAGGCTGTTGTATGCTTTCATGTTACGTGGTTCAGTATACTCTTTGAGCCTTTGAAGAGTAGGAGAGTATGCGCCTGTTATTTCAACTTTGACTGAATAAAGGTGCTGCAAGGCTTCGTAATGAAACCTTGCAGCATAACCTGATCCGGCAATGCCGGTGCGGATTATTTTAGCTGTCATCAGAAAATTCTCATTTCAGTTTCCTGACTCCCATGTTCCACAGAGTGAAGCTGAAGATGTCAGCATACTGTTCTATGGTTTTGCTAACAGGCGTACCTGCACCATGGCCGGCTTGAGTTTCAATACGTATAAGTACAGGATTATCACCACTATGTTTTGCCTGAAGATGCGAAGCAAACTTGAATGAATGAGCCGGGACAACCCTGTCGTCATGGTCGGCTGTTGTAACAAGTGTTGCCGGATATTCAACTCCTTCTCTGACATTATGAACGGGAGAATAGCCAAGCAGGTATTCAAACATTTGCTTACTCTCATCGGCTGTTCCATAATCGTATGCCCATCCGGCACCTGCTGTAAATTTGTTATATCTGAGCATATCAAGAACGCCGACTGCAGGAAGAGCCACCCTGAACAGGTCGGGTCGCTGTGTCATTACTGCACCTACTAACAGGCCTCCGTTGGAAGCACCTCTCACTGCCAGATAATCCGGCGATGTATATTTGTTTTCAATCAAATACTCTGCAGCAGCAATAAAATCATCAAATACATTCTGTTTATTCATTTTTGTACCTGCCAGGTGCCACTTTTCACCATATTCACCTCCTCCTCTTATATTTGGAACGGCATAGATGCCTCCCATTTCGAGCCAGAGAGCATTGGTAACTGAGAACCCGGGAGTCTCACTGATACTGAATCCACCATAACCATACAGTAAAGTGCGATTACGACCATCTTTAACTGTACCTTTCTTATATGTAATGATCATTGGAACATGTGTGCCATCCTTGGAATTGTAAAATACCTGTTCCGTTTCATAATCCTCGCTGTTGAAATCGACTGAAGGTCGCCTGTAAACCTCTGCATCACCCGACATAGGATCAAATGTAAATATTGTACTGGGAGTGGTATAGTTTGTGAATACAAAATAAAGTTCCTCGTCCTCTTTTTTTCCACCGAATCCTCCTGCACTTCCTATACCGGGAAGAGAGATATCGCGCACAAGCTGACCATTTTTATCATATTGTTTAACAAGTGAAATGGCATCTTTCAGGTAGTGAGCAAAGAAAAACTCTGCACCAGTCGAAGGCCGAAGAACATTTTCTGTCTCGGGAATGAAATCAGTCCAGTTCTCAACACCCGGATTGGAAACATCTGTAGTTATTATCCTTGCATTGGGTGCATCCAGGTTGGTGTAAATATAGAGTTTTGAACCATCGTTATCGATAACATAATGATCATTTTCAAAGTTACCGACAATTGTCTTGAATTGAGAATTTTTCTTTGCCAAATCTTTGATATACAACTCATTACCCGTAGTGGATATTGAGGCAGTTACTACCAGGAACCTTTCATCTTCAGTAACGCCGCCACCAACATACCTTCGTTTTTTATCAGCTCCAAAAACCACCTTATCTTCTGACTGGCTGGTACCAAGCTTATGGTAATAAAGTTTATGGTGATCGGTCATAGCAGTGAGTTCACTGCCTTTAGGTTTGTCATAGCTTGAGTAATAAAAGCCTTCGTTGCCCTTCCATGATATTCCGGAGAATTTTACATCAATAAGAG
>CAZOZU010000113.1:0-6576 GCA_964584355.1 uncultured Rikenellaceae bacterium | reverse complement strand
GCCCTGATGGAATATTCGGTAGACCTTTTTAAGCAGGTGAGAAAACTTAAAGCCAATGCCACTCTGAAAGATACCCTGGCAACACCCTTCAAAGCTCCCAAGGTAATTGCAAACCTGAATCGGACATACTCCGGACTCCTTGATAAATTCAAGATCACCGATAAGAAGCTAAGGGAGGTGATGGAAACTTTTACCTCTTTTTCAGGAGTCCCCTCTGACCGTGCTTCAGCAATCCTGGCAACAGGAGCCATGCTCTCATCAATGACAAAGTGTTTTCGCCCTTATGGTTTCTTCGATGAGTATCCTGCAAAACTGGCTGAGAAATTCCAGTCACTGGGCGGTGAAATTCAGTTTAATGCTGAAGTTGAAAAAATTGAGGTTAAAGATGGTGTTGTATCGGGAGTGAGAATAAAAGGTGAGTCTGCTTTAATACGGGCTGAAAGGGTTATTACCACAGTTGATCCTATGCTCGCAATGCGCCAGCTTGTAGGCGATGAACACCTTCCGGAGAAATACATACAAAAGCTTGAAAATACCATCATGTCTCCCTCATCGGTGAATGTTGCACTTGGACTGGATGATAAGATTGATATGCATAAACTTGATCTCGATTATCCCTACAATGTGGTTTCTACCGGCCTTGGAACAGCCGAAAAGCTCTTCGATGCATTTCTTGCAGGAAATCATGGTTTTTCAAAAGACTGTTTTCATGCAGCTGTCATCTGTCCCTCCTTGACTACAGAAGCAAAAAATACAATTACGATCCGCAGCACACCATGGGCCATGGACGGATGGAAAGACCTTCGCGAAAGTAATTATGAAAAATACCGGACAGAGAAGGAGAAATGGGCTGATTTCCTGATAGATATTGCAGAAAAGTATTTTATCTCCGACCTTAAAAAGCATATTGTTGTAAAAGAAATATCAACACCTGCCACTTATGCACGTTTCTCAGGTTCTCCTACAGGCAGTATTTACGATATAGCTTCGCTGGTTACACAGTTCGGGCCAAAACGCCTGCCGATGAAAACCCCCATAACGAATCTTTATCAGCCAAAATTTGCTCACGGCCTTTATGGTACGATGATGGGTGGAGTACAGGTTGTGGATCTCATACTGAACAGAAAATTCAACAACGGGAATTCTCTGTTTATCCCTGAAAAAGCAGTTAATGCAACATCCTGAAAATGGAAATATTTCTAACATGTTGGTTCTCCCGATAAATCCTTTAGATTAGCAAAATGAAAAGATGGTTAGTTTTGTTTAAACAAGACAAACCGAAAAAGAGTTTGGGTGAACTATCCGATAAATCAGATTAAAGATTTATGTCCCGAATAAGTCCCTTTGGGAGCTTCAGCAAAAAGGAATAATGTACGGCCACCAGGATGACCTGATGTACGGCTACAAATGGTGGTATGAAAAGGACCGTTCCGACACAAGGGACTTCACAGGCTATTATCCCGCAGTTGCCGGTTTCGAGCTAGGACATCTTGAACTTGGCAACGAACGAAGCCTCGATTCAGTCAGTTTCGTCCAGATAGCTGAACAGGTAAAAGCCCACTATAAGCGTGGGGGAGTAATAACCATCAGCTGGCATGCCAATAATCCCTTGACAATGCAGGAACCTGTTCCCGAGGAAGCTGAGGGCAGAGCCAGGTTTCAGCACGGAACAGCCTGAGATGTCAATTCCAAAGAAGTAGTGGCTTCAATACTTCCGGGAGGTAAAAACCATGAGATGTTCAATACCTGGCTGGAACACCTGGCCGACTTTTTTGCCGGACTAAAAGATGATGACGGGACTCCTATTCCATTCATTTTCAGACCATACCATGAACATTCCGGGTCTTTCTTCTGGTGGGGAACAAATATCTGTACCGATGAAGAATATTCTGCACTATGGATATATACCGTCGAATTCCTGCGCGACAAAAAGGATCTTCACAATATTCTCTACGCTTACAATACCGACAGGGTTACCAGTCTTGAACAGTATATGAGAGGTTACCCGGGTGACGATATCATAGATATGCTCTCACTCGATATGTACGACCGCGGAGAACAATTCGGTGGTGAACTCGACACTGCCCTGAACTTTGTGACCACAGAAGCTATTAACAGGAATAAACTGACTGCCCTCAGTGAAACAGGAGGAAGATGGGGAATGGACGACTGGTGGTCAACAGTCCTGCTGCCGGTAGTAAGCAAATACCCGGTTGGATATGTACTCACCTGGAGACATACTTACATGCCCAGGTTCAGATTCGGAAATACCGACCAGCCATTTCCTGACAATTTCCTGAATTTTTATAATTCACCCCGTACTCTCTTCCTGAATGAGATACAGGAACCGAATGTATATACAAGATAGGTATTGAAAACAATAACAGGTAATTAGATTTTGATTACCCTGTATGTAATTGTCCTTCCTGCCATTTTCACCCTGACCAGGTAGAATCCTGCAGGCAGATCTGACATATTGATCCGGTAATTATCAGCATTGACCAGTTGATCAGTTAATATCATATGGCCTGTCAGATTGAAAAGGCTCACTGATAATATTTCAGCAGTTGATTCCAGGTTCAGGTAATCGCTCACAGGATTAGGATAAACCTTTAAATTATAGGATGTATAGATATCTTCTACTGACAGGTCATTAGCCAGGGCAGCTATCCAGTTTTCGCCATTATTGTTATCCATATCGGGATCAATAAGCTGCAGATAATAACCATTGCCATCCGCATTCGGCCATGGTAGCGTATCGCAATATGTAACATCATCAATAACATTCCCGAAACAATCGCCAAGTAATATTCTCTCGCTCTTATTTGAAAGACTTCTTGTAAATTCTCCAAAAGGTATTATCCCGTAAATGGTTTTAAAAACAGATGTTTTACCGGCCAGGAATAATTTTTCTCCGGCACTTAATTTTGATCCTGCAGGAAACTGAAATACCAGGCCTGTACCCATAAAATAAATACCTGTAAGATCAACTTCATGATCACCATTATTTGTTATCTCGATAAATTCCTTGTCTTCATTATCAGTGAAAATAACAGTAGTGTCAGTGTGGTACATTATTTTTGATATTACCAGTGGAGGCACCTCAACATTACTGCATTCGGAGTAAGATCCTACATTAACTGTTATCCATGGAATACGCTCTTCCAGGTAGTTTTTGATTACCGCTATTCGTTCAGCATAGTCTCCCACATTATCCCATTTCATATCTTCCCTCATAATAGCTTCACTTATTTTATCAACAGTCTGATCGATAAAGTTATCAAGGTTTTCAGGATTCAGAGGCTGTCCCGGCTGGATCAGTTCATTCCATCTTTTCGACACATAACACTTGTAATGACTTTCATAAAACAGGTTTCTCCAGAACCTGGCTCCTTCATTATCCCCGTTTTCAAACTGCCATATATCCGGCCAGCTCCTGTCTAAATACCACATAAAAAGGTCATTACCAAAAGTGAGATCCGAGTCCCATATAGGTCCTGCCCGTAATTTTCCATTCCTGTCCTTATGAAAAAATGTGCTGAACTGGTATGAGTCTGCATTTGATGCAAGCTCACTAATTATCATGTAATTGATAAATGAAGGTATATCAATCAGGGAAGGATAACCTTCATCCGGAGATTCATCCCTGTTGAATATCTTATCATCAACACTCATGAAATAATCACGGATATAATTGTTTTGCTCCATCGTCACTTCATCAGGTTTGGGACGATGGTGAATAAAAGCCACACCTTTTCCATAGAAATCATTTATTGTCCATGCAACCGGATCTCCTCCCGTCGTTTTATCGGATTTTGTGATATATCCTCCGGTTATATCCGGATAATCAATGTCGAATTCATCAATTTTTATTATATCCACCCTGTTTTTATCAACCTTGATCTTTTCCTCAAGAAGATAAAGACCCCTGTAATCCCCATTGAGTATTACCTCGCAATAGGCTGTCCTTGAAGCATATTCCCCTATTTGTCTTGAGAGGTTGAAGCATAGGTAATCGCGTACCAGGGCTGAATCGAATACCATTGAGTTCAGTATCCAGTCATTTTCAGCAGGCATCCCCAGCAAGCTCACGTTATTATTGGTAATATCATCTTCCTGCCTGGTAGTAAAACCATATTGCTTTTTTTGTGAATATTGTGATGACGAGCCCCTTACTTCGATACCTATTCTTCCGTCATAATTAAGGTATTCAGAATTATACTGGTCCGATACATAGTTTCTTTCACCCTCACCTCTGTATATTATTTTCATTGTTGCGGGTATTTTCGGTTCATCCGGGATATCAGCACCACCATCAGTAGTAATAATAATGACAGGGAGGTTGCTGTCGGTTAAATACTGAGCGGGTGAACTGTTATTCACAAATAACATTATGAAAGCTATCAAACAAAGTGATCTCATGTCATAAAGGTACAATTAATGAAAATAAAATTATTTATGTATATCAAATTTTATGGAACACCTCCGGTGTTCTACCTTAAGGCTGCAATCTCTGACAATCATTTATGGATCCGCTCCGCGGATCACATTAATGAAATTATCCTTGTAGTGAATCCCGGGGGGATTCCATCAATACTTGTTGCAAGAATCTGTCTAATTAATTGAACTGCGGAGCGGTTCCATCAATATATACTTACTACCTATAAACGGTTAATATCTTTCTCATTGTTTAATGCCTCTCCTCAATCGCCTTTATAAATTGATTCTTTATATTGCAGACCGTATCCAGAATCGCTATGCCGCGCAGAGACGATATAAATAAAATATTGATCATAGGTTCCGGTCCAATAATCATAGGGCAAGCCTGCGAATTTGATTACTCGGGAACACAAGCCTGTAAAGCATTACGGTCATTAGGTTATAAGATAGTACTTGTTAATTCCAATCCGGCAACTATCATGACGGATCCTGGAATGGCTGATGTTACATACATTGAACCCCTTAATGAATATGCCCTTACCGAGATAATTAAAAAGGAGCGACCTGATGCACTTTTGCCTAATCTTGGAGGTCAGACGGGATTGAATATTTCATCGCTGCTCGCAAAAAAAGGCATTCTGGAAAAATATAATGTAAAAGTCATTGGTGTCAACATTGAAGCTATAGAACGTGGTGAAGACAGGACAGCTTTTAAGGAGACCATGAACAGGCTTGGTATCGAAATGCCAAAAAGCAAGGCAGTAAACAACATTGAAGATGCTGAAAAAGTAGCTGCTGAACTTGGTTATCCTGTAGTTGTGCGTCCTGCCTATACAATGGGAGGCACAGGCGGGGGACTTGTTTATAACCTTGAGGAACTGCAGGTAATTGCCGGCAGGGGTCTTGCAGCAAGTATAGTAAATCAGGTCCTTATAGAAGAATCTGTCCTTGGCTGGGAGGAGCTGGAACTTGAAGTGGTAAGGGATGCTAAAAATCAGATGATAACTGTCTGTTTTATTGAGAATGTCGATGCCATGGGTATTCATACGGGTGATTCCTATTGTACTGCCCCCATGCTGACTATATCGCCTGACCTCCAGGAACGTCTTCAGAAATACTCATACGACATTGTTGAAGCTATAGAGGTAATTGGAGGAACAAATGTTCAGTTTGCTCATGATCCAGAAACAGGGAGGGTAGTGGTTATTGAAATCAACCCGCGGACTTCCAGATCTTCGGCTCTCGCTTCTAAAGCAACAGGTTTCCCCATTGCTTATGTCTCATCCCTGCTGGCAGGAGGACTTACTCTTGATGAAATACCATACTGGCGTGAAGGAACACTCGATAAATATACTCCAGGGGGTGATTATGTTGTTGTGAAATTTGCCCGTTGGGCATTTGAAAAATTTGACGGCCTTGAAGATAAGCTCGGAACACAAATGCAGGCCGTGGGTGAAGTAATGAGCATCGGTAAAAATTACAAGGAGGCGTTCCAGAAAGCAATACGGTCACTTGAGATAGGCCGGTATGGACTCGGTTTTGCCAATGATTTTAATAAGAAACCTCTTGATGAATTGATAGCTCTTCTCAAGAATCCTTCCAGCGAACGACAGTTCATAATGTACGAAGCATTGCGTCAGGGTGCTGATATTGAGGAGCTTCATAATAAAACATATATAAAGAAATGGTTCATACAGCAGATGAAGGAGCTGGTTGAAGCGGAAGAGAAGATACTTGCTTCTAAAGGTAAAATACCTCCTGATGATGTCCTGATACAGGCAAAAAAAGATGGATTTGCTGATAAATATCTGTCGAAGATCCTGGGTGTTCCCGAAAGGGAGATCAGGGAAAAAAGGATTTCACTGGGATTGAAAGAAGCGTGGGAACCTGTCCCTGTAAGTGGTGTAGAGGATGCTGCATATTATTTCTCAACTTATAATGCACCTGACAAAGTTAATGTCAGCAACAGGAAAAAGATCATGGTACTGGGCGGTGGACCTAACAGGATAGGCCAGGGAATTGAATTCGACTATTGTTGTTGTCATGCCTCTTTCGCACTTAAGGAGCTCGGGTACGAAACGATCATGGTAAACTCAAACCCCGAAACAGTTTCTACAGACTATGATGCTTCGGATA
>CAZOZU010000112.1:0-6585 GCA_964584355.1 uncultured Rikenellaceae bacterium | reverse complement strand
AGTTAACCTGTTTTGATGCTCCCTTGAATTCTTTCCAGATAAATACACCCCAGAGAGCGGCAATCAGAGTGGCTCCCTGTCCCAGTCCGTAGGAAATAGCAAATCCGGCCTTGCCAGCAGCGAGAATGCTCATCGACATGCCAATGTTCCAGATGACACCGCCGAGAATTCCTGTCAGATGAACCGCAGCACTGCCTTTTGTATAATCTCTGAATGAAAGAGGAGCACCTTCGAAAGGTTTTTTCATTATTAAATAATTGAACAGGAAGTTGCTGGCAAGTACTCCTATGGCAAAAAAGAAAACGGCAGAGTAGGGGGTAAGCTTGCCTGGTTCGGGTGTTGCAAAGTCAGAAGCCATTGAGCTGGCTACAAATCGATAAAAAAGAGCCATCAGGACCCCTGCAGAGACCGAAAGAAGGATGCCCTTCTTTGATACCTTCTGCAGCGATGAGCTATGTTTTTTGTACGCTAGTGCATCAATAATTATTGCTATTACAATCAGTGCTAATCCAATGAAAAGGATAACAGGATCCCCTTTCGGCGTAAAAATATAATTTATTATTACACCCAGTGCGAGAGCTATTCCCACACCCACGGGAAAAGCAACCGCCATGCCCGCAATAGCCATTGCTGCTACCAGAAGGATGTTAGAAGCATTGAATATTACACCACCCAGGATGGAGTTAAATATACTCTTCCCGTCAGCCTGTGCAATATCTGTTGTAAAGCTTCGTCCCTGCTCTCCAAAACTTCCCAGTGTAAAACCAAGGAGAAGAGAGAAAATAACTATCCCGATCACATAATCCCAATAGAAGAGCTCAAAGCGCCATGTTTTTCCTGACATCTTCTGTGTATTGCCCCATGAACCCCAGCAGAGCATGGTAATTATGCAGAGAATAACTGCCAGTGAATATGATTGTGGTATGAACATTTTTATAAGATAAAAGTAGAAAGTAAAAAGTGAAAGGATGAGAATTAAATGTTATTCGAATGAGAATTTAAAGTTTTCATTCTTTTTTGGAGCTGTTTTAAAGATTTTTACTCCTGTAATATAGACACGTGTTCCTTCTGATTCAGGACGTTTTTCTTCTTTAACAACCAGTCTGATGTTATGCTCACCAGGTTGCAGATTTATAACATGCCAGATGCTTTCTGTATGCTCCTGACCGGCAAAATAATAGTATGTGTCGATCGAACGGTTAAGAGTTCCGTCGACATAAACATCAGCTTTCCCTCCATCCTTATACCAGTTACCATGAATTGAAATACCTGTACCCTGGAATATTATTTCAAACTCATCACCTGCTTTTTCCGCATACATCGATTGCCGGATTTTCTGATTATCCCTTCCTGTGACCTCATGAGGTTTCCAGTCTCCTTTAAATGACCATTCTTTTTCATCAAAGACAGGTATCCATTTGTCAAAGACAAGATCCGGGAATGCGACTTCCAGTTCAGGTGCTTCAGGAGACTGCAATTTAACACTGATCTTATTGCTTTTGACTTTACCGTCATTATCAGCAATAAGGTCAAGAGCATAATTATATGTGCTTTCAACAGCACTATTAAATGAAAATGTTGTATGGATAAACAATGAATCGCCGATCGCGTTTACTCCATCCTGCATGTATAGAGGCAATCCGCTGAATCCATTGATTACCCCTATAACTGCAAGTGCATTTGAAGGGTTGCAATCTGAATCCTGTCCGCAGCGTGTTGATATCTCAAGGGTTTTCACAGGATCTCCTTCACCATAAAGCAATCCCATGACGATATAAGCACCGTTAAGCTTTGCATCAATGTTAAAAGGAGAACCCGCACCGCAGATGTCAACATCTCCCCATTTGTTTTCAAGTTCCTGCCACGCTGCTCTCCAATCATCAGGATACTGTTTGTGCAGTTTTATCACATCCTTCACAATTTTATGGTAATCACTCTCAGGAGGAATAGAAAGGAGAGCCTTCTCGATTATCTTAGGAATATCAGTTGAAAAGTATGCTTCCGAATATAGTGCTGCAACAAATATACCGCCATATATGCCGTCACCGTAATTCATTATTCTTCCTATTTTGCTGGCAATTCCAGTGGCTGTTACAGGCATTCCCGGGCACATAAATCCAATGTAATCGGCTTCTATCTGAAAATCGATATCATCGGCATGAATATTATATTCAGGTGTTCCGGAAAGAGGAGCAAATATACTGTCGTGATAATTCTTCCTCGCCTGCATATTGGCGTGCCACAGAGGATAACCTGCCGTTGCAAACATTTCCTGGTAGAGTTTTGCAGGAGCATCAATACCATATTTATCCATTGCCATCAGGAAGGTGAGCTGTACGTATATGTCATCCTGCCAGATACTTCCCTTAATATCAGAAGGCTTCCATTTGATGGAATCCTCGTATGTTCTGCCCAGTGCCCTGAATTCAGTCGGTGCACCATAAGTAACACCAATCATTTTTCCTGCCCATCCACCTGCAATCTTGTCTTTCAGAACCTCAGGCTTCATATCCCTGTATTCGTTCCCTGATTTTTGGCAGGAAATGGATAAAAGAAACAGGGAGATCAGGATTAAAACAGATAAACAATTCTTCATAAGACTTTTTTTTGGCCCTCTTTAGGGGGTTTGGGTTTTTTTATTAACAGGTATATGCATCATCCTGTCTTCAATGAATGCTGCCATTTCGGGAACAGACATTTTCTGAATAATATAAAGATGGTTCCCTTCCGGATCATCCTCCCATGAGTTGCTTCCATCAGCGTATACAATAATTTTACCTCTTACTGTATCAAAAAAGCCCTCTGTTCCGTAAATGCTAATTAGTACAGCAGTCTCATCCCAGCTCATGCGACCGTATTTATCCTCCTCAGACAATGGGATACTTATCCGGAACACATCCTTTACCGGGCTGTTTGTAACAGGAGAATTGATAAGCCGCAGGCCTGTCCTTATTTCCCAGCCTATTTCAAATCCGGTAAATATTATTTCACCCGGCCAGTTCTTAAACACATATTCTGATGCTGTAGAATCCATAAACACATTAAACTCTTTTCCTTCGGGGAAACGTCCGGCCATTGAGATGAGTCTTTTAACCTTTTTTTCAACTAGCTCATGACCTGATAGTTGACAGATATCATCAGGTTCTGATTTCAGCAGATTATTCAAGTTTGTCAGAAATCCAACTGTAACAATGGTAACACTATTATCAGGATTTTCATTGAGAATCTTCCTGTATATAGTAGTGGCATCGGCTGCTTCAGTTGTAGATGATTCAGTGTGAGGATATAAGACCACGATAGAATCGGCCCAGTGTTGTGATGATCCTAAATCCACACCATCTGTTTTCGGAGCGCCAATCGGAAGGTCAGGTCTGTTGAAATATGTATTTATTACATCGATAGATGGTACTACCAATTCGTTTTTATTAGATGAAACGGTGGCAAGTATTTCCGCCCTTCCGCTGTCGGCCATGGCATGAAGAAAGGCCAGCGCACCTACATCGTCATAATCAGGACCAAGGTCTGTGTCAAAGATTACTCTGACCTGTGTTTCAGTATCGTTTTTTGATTTGTTATTACATCCTGTTATAAAAACAAAGGAGAAAAGAATAACTAAAAAATATTTCATCGATTTTGTGTTTATTATTTTGCAAGAAGTAACAATTTGACTTTTAAGTTACTATTTCGTCTCTGTATGGTGCTGAGGCCTGGGCACACATACGTGTCACACAAATTGATGCAGCCTTATTGGCAAAAATTACAGCATCCCTTAATTCATTTCCTTCTGCAGTTGCTACAGCCAGAGCCGCATTAAATACATCACCTGCACCGGTTGTATCTATTGCTTTTACCTTTACTCCGGGTAACATTTCCGTAAAGTCTTCAGTTTTTACGTAAGCACCTTCAGCACCCATTGTAATAATAACATTTTTTACTCCTCTTTTCTGAAGAGACGTTGCAGCAGCCTCTGCTGTTGTCATATTATGAATTTTAATACCCGTGAGTATTTCAGCTTCTATCTCATCAGGTGTAATTAGCCATACATGTCTGAGCAGGTAATCATGTAATTTTTGAGCAGGTGCAGGATTAAGAATAACTTTTATACCATTTTCAGCTGCTGTAAGTGCCGCAAATTCAACAGTCATTAATGGAATCTCAAGTTGAAGAAGCATAACATTGTACTTGTCAGAAGTCAGGATATCACTTTCAATATCCTGGACCAGGAGGTTATGATTTGATCCCGGAGCAACAACAATACTGTTTTCACCCTCTTCATCTACAGTTATAAGAGCAATACCGGAAGGTACTTCAGGATCCTTGACTACATAGCGGGTATTAATCCCCTCTTTCTTTAAAATTCTCATTGTCTGATTTCCAAACACATCATTACCTATTTTGGCGATGAAGGTTACCTTGCCCCCAAGTCGTGATGCAGATACAGCCTGATTTGCCCCTTTGCCTCCCGGGTTCATTAAAAAAGTACCTCCAAGAATAGTCTCCCCTGGTATAGGGATTCTATCAGTTTTTATAACCATATCGGTATTGGAACTGCCGATCACAATTATTTTATTCATTTATAAAGGTTTTTGATAAAAGACCCGCCTATATTATTGTATAAGGAGCCTTTATGCGTTTAAACTTCTCTTATAGTAGATTTCTTCTTCGACCTAAGATAAGCAAGAATTCTGTATTTTACTATATTATTAATCATTTTTCAGAATCAGTATTGCTGTTTATACCTTATTTTTAACTTTATGAATTCAATATATATTATTTGATCATGTTTCAATCATGAACAGAAAAATTATAACATTTGGAGAGATAATGCTTCGTCTGGCTACTCCCGGGCATCAGCGTATTTCTCAGGTTACCTCGTTAAATGCATCATATGGTGGTGGTGAAGCCAACGTAGCAGTTTCGCTGGCTAAATTTAATCTGGATACTGAATTTGTTACCCGTTTGCCTGAAAACGATTTAGGTGATTCAGTGATTATGGAGCTCAAAAAGCATGGGGTTGGAACAAATCATATAATAAGAGGTGGAGAAAGAGTGGGTATTTATTTTCTGGAGACCGGCTCTGTATCAAGACCCAGTAAAGTAATATATGACAGGACCTTTTCCTCAATTGCGACGATTGAACCAGGTATGTTGGATTGGGATAATATTTTCAAGGATGCTTATTGGTTTCACTGGACGGGTATCACACCTGCAATATCAAAAGGAGCATCAGATGTTTGCCATGAAGCTATCAATATAGCAAAACAAAAGGGACTGGTGATCTCGTGTGACCTAAACTACAGGAAAAAACTTTGGAAATGGGGCTTAAGTGCTTCTGAAGTGATGCCGGAGCTGGTAAATAAATGCGATATAATTCTTGGAAATGAAGAGGATGCAGAAAAAGTGTTTGGCATTAAACCTGCTAAAGTGGATGTATTCCGGGGCGAAATTAAAGGTGCCGGTTATGAATCGGTATGTAAAGAGCTCAAAAGTAAGTTCCCAAAGGCAAAGAAGATTATCATTACACTTCGGGGTTCTGTAAGTGCTGACCATAATACATGGTCAGGAGTTCTTTATGACGGAAAAATATTTTATGAGGCTCCTGTTTACCAGATCACACATATTGTCGACAGAGTAGGAGGGGGTGATTCATTTATGGCGGGTTTGATCTATGGACTTCTTAATTACCCTGAAGATGATCAGAAGGCATTAAATTTTGCCGCTGCAGCTTCATGCCTGAAACATACGATACATGGAGATTTTAATCTTGTCACTGTGGCTGAGGTCGAACGACTTATGAAGGGCGACGCCTCGGGAAGGGTAATCCGTTAATAAAATACATTTAAATAGAAGTTACATATGAAAAAGTTGACAGTAATTCCCGGTATTTTGTTTTTGGTGTTTTGCATTTCGTGCAAACAACAGGAACCTATGGATAAGGTCATTGATGAATCACTTTCATTTGCAGTACAACAGTATAGCCTGATGGCAGAGGTCATGAAACAAAAAGATGATTTATTGCCACGGACAATAGATACATCGGGCACCCTTGTGACAGCAGGATCGGGCTGGTGGACCTCCGGATTTTTCCCTGGAAGTCTCTGGTATCTTTATGAATACGCAAATGATGAAACAATAAAAGAAGCTGCAAAAGAGATGACTTCGAGAATAGAAAAGGAAAAATACAACACCGGTACTCACGATCTTGGATTTATGCTTTATAACAGCTTCGGGAATGGTTTAAGGATTACAGGTGATGAAAGTTATGAAGAAATATTACTTACCGGAGCAAGGTCATTATCAACACGTTACCGTCCTGTTGTGGGGTGCATCCAATCATGGGGGAGCAGCAGCAGGTGGCAATGCCCTGTTATAGTCGATAATATGATGAACCTCGAATTACTGATGTGGGCTTTCAATACTACAGGCGATTCGAGCTATTACAATATATGTGTAAGTCATTCAGATACAACAATAAAAAATCATTACCGCCCTGACTACAGTTCTTATCATGTAGTGTCATATGATACTATCACGGGGAAAATTGAAATTAAACAAACACATCAGGGAGCGTCTGATGAATCTGTA
>CAZOZU010000111.1:0-6619 GCA_964584355.1 uncultured Rikenellaceae bacterium | reverse complement strand
ATTGAAACAGGAGTAATATCATACAGGCTGCCAACATTTTCAGTGACATTCTGAAGTTTCTCCCAGTAATTAAACTCATCTTCATTCAGCGAATACTGGTTAACAAGTAAACTGTATCTTTGTGAAAGTCTGTCAGTATTTGCCGAGACATATTGTATAGGCATTTTTTCAATCACATCTTCTGATAAAACTGATGTATTTTTGATAATAATGGAGTTCGAATTATTTGATATCCAGCATTCCCGGTTAGGAACATCATACGGAAGCCTGAACATCCATGTTTCGGAAAAATTCCACCTGTAATGTTTACAAATTCCATCAGGATCAGAAGTATTGAGATAAATCTGACATTCCTGTTCCCTGATTTTGCCATTCAATGCTACTTCAGTATCGATTTTTTCATAATACAAAGAATCTATCTGGGGGACAGGCTTCATTTCCATAAATAACGATTCATAAGAATTGTATGCCATCTCAGGGTTGTTTGTATTTATATGTAATTTATATTTTCTCCCGACAACACCCTTGAAGTCGCCATCTGTAACATAGGTGCCTGGTTGTGTTTGATGCAGGTTCACCCAGTTGCCCTCATCGTCAGAAATAGTAACAGTACATCCTGAAAGAACCTCAGTTGTACTTTCTGAAGAAAGGGGCAACGATTTTGACAATTTAACCTTGTTTATACCTGGTTGATCGGTGATCATACCTTCAACAACCAGCATAGTATCGTTCTCTTCGGTTTCAGGAACAAATTGCGTTATACAGCTGCTTATGATCAAAAAGCCTGTCAACAATGCTAGATATTTCTTTGATTTCATGATTTAAAAGTCAAAATTAAAGGAAACAGATGGTATAGCCTGTCCGAATATTGAAAGTTTGTATCCTTTTATTCTGTTGTGTTCATTCCTGAAATAAACAGAATACACATTACGTCTTCCTAAAACGTTATATACTGAGAATATCCAGTGAGGATGTGCAATTTTTTTCGACTTAAGGTTTCCACTTATTGTTACGGACAGATCAAGTCTCATATAATCAGGAATCCTGTACTTATTCCTGTCAGAATACTGCATTAGCAGTAAATCGCCAAGCTTATATGTCGAGATAGGATATGTTATCGGTCTTCCCGTACTCCATGTATAATTAGATGAGAAACTAAATCTTCTTGAGACCAGGTAGTTAAAGGTAACTATCAGGTCGTTGGGTTTATCAAAATTAGCAGGGAACCACTCACCTCCGTTAATTATCTCGTCACCGAATTTTCCCGTACTTTTAAGAAGTGTCCTTGAATAGGTATAAGCTACACTGTATCGGACTCTTCCTTCGGATTTCTTTATCATCAGCTCAACACCATAGGCTCTTCCCAATACATTGACCAGGTCAGTTTCGATATCGTCGTTCATCACCAGGTTTGTACCTCCTTTAAAATCGACCATGTCTTTTATATGCTTATAATATACCTCAATTGATGTTTCTGTAGTGTTATTGAAAAACATTTGATAAAATCCTGCAGAATACTGATTGCCAACCTGTGGTTTAAGATAATAATCGCTTAATTTCCATGTGTCGGTAGGTGATATTGAGGTAGTATTTGACAGCATATGAAGATGCTGTCGGGTTCTGTTATAATTAACCTTGATCGAACTTGTTGGTGTAGTTCTGAAGTTCAATGATAATCTGAATTCCGGTCCTGCATAAGTTTTAAGCAATTGTGTTGAAGTGAATGTCAGTGTATCAATAATTGTAGACTGGCTTTTTGTATAATCAGGATCATATACAAGAACTGTTCTTGGCCCTGAGGCGAAGAAGGTAGAGAATCTTATTCCGGCATTTACTGACAGATAGTCTGTAAGGACATATTTATCCTCTATATACAAAGCTGTTTCAAGGGCTCTTTCATCAGGAATTATTTTCCTTACTACCAGTGATGAATCTCCGTATGGTAAATAGCTTCCTGGCGATACTGCGTATCTTGTTAAATCGAGTCCAAAGTTCACTTCATGTCTTCCCTGGTACCAGTTAAAATCAGCTTTTGCCCCTGTACTGTTTATCTTATGTGAGAGAAGGAATCCTTCTGTTGGAATATTATCACTTGAAACCTCATACTTATAATTACTGTTATTCACTGATACCATTGAAAAGAATCTACTATTAAAGAAATGACGCCAATTCAATGCAAAAATCTGATTATCATAAGCATAAACAGTATCTGTATTAAACCTGAAAGCATCATGACTCAGGTATGAAGCAAATTCAATACGGTTATTTCTGTTAATATCATATGTTATTTTCCCGTTCACATCGTAAAATGATGCACGACTATTTCTCAGTGCAGGATTATCGATAAGGCCTAGTATCCAGTTTGAATAAGTAGTTCTACCGCTGAGAATATAACTAAGGGTATCGTTAATAATAGGACCTTCAACCGTCAGGTGTGTCGTGATAGGACTGATTCCGGCATTTCCTTCAAACTCTCTCCAGTTACCATTTTTTGTTCCTATATCGAGGACTGAAGATATTCTGCCTCCATATCGACTTGGAATGCCTCCCTTATATAAGGTTACATCGTTTATAATATCTGAATTAACTGCCGAGAAGAAACCAAAGAAGTGTGATGAATTATATACCGGAGCACTATACAGAAGAAGAAGGTTTTGATCAGATGAGCCACCCCTGACATTGAATCCGGCCGAACCCTCTCCAACTGACTGTATGCCAGGCACCAGTAAAATACTCTTAATAATATCAGACTCTCCCATTGATGTCGGTAAAAGCTTGAATGAAGTGATATCTATCCTTTCAACACCTGTCTCGTATCGCTGGAGAACCACATTTTTCTGAGCTGACACAACAGTCTCTTTTAAAGGGATAAGCACACTGTTCATTTCAATATTCAGATCTCCTTCCCCATAAAGGTTAATATTGACCTGTTTTTCCTTCATCCCGATAAAAGAGAATTGCAATAAATGTGAGCCGCGTGGTAATGTAAGGTTAAAATAGCCAAAATCATTTGTAATGGTTCCTGCTAATAACTTTTCAACGAAAATTGTAGCGCCGGCAACCGGTTCTTTTGTGTCTCTGTCTGTCACATAACCTGAGACCCTTACATTACCGGGTTTGTTTCTGTCGGCAGGATTTCCTATGTCAAAAAATGTTATTTCAGCCTGATCTTCTTCATTTATCCTGTCATAATCAGTCGGCGGAAGATAATTCTCATCTTCAGTTGTTACCGGCTTATCTGGAATCCTGACTGCAAAATCTTTTGTTATTACAACATTTCCTGCATCATCAATGAAAAAATAAAGGGAGACATCACTGAATAGTCTGTCGAGGAATTCTGTTAATGATTCTATATTTGGATAATCGCCTGGTTTTAAATTACCTACCCATTCATCCCTGAAGAAAAAGTGTAAATCATACTGATTTTCTGCCTTTGCTACAAATTCCTTAAATGTCAGATCCCGGTAATCCCAGGTAATTTTTATTATATCCTGAGCACTCAGTTTACTGAACAATGATAAGGCAAACAACAAAAGGCATATCTTGAATTTCATCTTAATGGCATTATTTTTTGAGATTGGTGTAATATTCCAGGACAGGAACAAAACTATCAGGATCTTTATATATAACCTGTAATTTATTGGTTTTGATAAAACTTTTCAATTGTTGTTTTTTATCAATCAAATGTTTCAACAAATCTCTTCTTCCTCTTATCGGATAATAAATACTGTCCTTTTGTAAATATATACGGTGCACCTGGTTAAACTCGTCGTATTTGTTTTCGACTGCCAGCATAACGATCTCTTTCCTGTACTTAACAAACAGGGAGAGTCCGTCATTAAAAAGTACATTTACATAGCCATCAAGGTTCTTCAGGCTATCACTATCCAGGTTCTTAAACTTATATTTTCTGAAATTATATTCAATAGTAAATTCATCTACCCTCTCTTTGTTAAGTTGAATCATCATTCCATTATCATTCATGGCAATGATTTCATCTTTAAAGATATCATAGCTAAGAAGGATATCCCTGAATAGTCTCCGGTCAATTGTAACTGTTCCGTGCAAGAGTCCGGAAGCGAACAAAAATTGGTCGCCCTTAACCATATAGTACTGATTGCGCCAAAGCCTGCCATTATAGAGAATTTGTTTCCCTGCAGTATCTTGTTCTCCGGGATTCATCGGATCAGATATTGAAAAGTGCCCTAATCCTGCAAATAAAGTTTCAATAAGAAAAAAAAGAATTAAAAAAGACAATAAACATATTCTGCTCATGCAAAAATAAATGAATAATCTGCTTTCGTGGATAAATCAAAATTTGATTTGCTGAAAAATCCGAAAGGTCAAATTAGGTTAAGTTTAAAAATTAACGCATAAAAGTATATAGAATAAGACTAACTAAATATTCGAAATATTTCATGTTTTATATTATTAACAATTATTAACAATTAGTTATTGTAATTATCTATACATAAAAATGGAATCAGTAGGTACGCTGTTGTTCATAAAGTATTTCGTTTTTATACATACGGTTTTCCAATATCCTCACATATTTAAGAGCCTGTCTTATTTTAAAGTATTCCCAGGCTTTTTGTGCCCATTGCAATGCCATGTCAAGATTACCGTTGATCTCGTTGATAATAGCCATGTTATATGTTGCCCTTCCGGCGACTTTTCTCTTTGGATTTGTTGTCTCCAATTCCCACAGTTCAGCTGCTTCGTTCCATTTACCAACCTGTGCCTTACGTTTTGCTATCTTAAAATTATAAGTCCCTTTAACAAAATAATCTCTTTTAACCCTTAATTCGAATGGTATCAGTCTAAGGGCATAACTATGTCCTGCTTTATTACTCACCTCAATCATAGCCTCTTTTCTTCCGACAAGTGCAGCAACTGCAACCAGGGGGGTAACTCCTGTACCTGAGAAAACCACAGATTGAAGGTGATTATACTCATCTGCAATAACCTGGTTGGCAGGATCATATATACGCCAACCGGTTTTTACAATTGTTTCCATGTCAGCCTGATGTACAATCGCCGGTATTTCCAGACCCAGTACTTTTTTCGTTTTTCCATCACGTGTGGAATAACGGAGTCTTGTGTCAGTATCATAATATTCCAGCGCAAAAAGAGCATCGGTCCCCGTCTCCCTACAGATCCTGTCAGTAATTTCCCATGAAAGCGGAACAGGGAAGATACCCAGACTGGGTGTTCTGAAATCAATATCTGTAAGAGTTTTGATCTCATTGAACCTGCCGTTATTCAAAAGTTCTGCTGATAAACCTTTAATAGCCTGTTCGGCACCATCTTTATCAAGATTGACTCCCTCCAAAGTTAAAGCCTTATCAATAACATCAAATACTTTGGTTGCATCAGTAGGCACACTGCGATTGATAACCCCTACCTTTTTTATTTCAGGAGAAAGCGTCACAGGAGCCGGTTCAAGAACATTCATGTACAAATGATTGATTTTGCAGGAGACCAATACACTGGATATCAGAATTATATATATTGCCTTTTTCATCTAGAAGCCTTTAAATTTCTATTACTATAGATTTTATGGAGTATCATGGATAATATCTTGCGGCTCACTTCTTCTTAATCCATATTATCCGTTTTTAAGTATTAGTATTCAATCTTTTCAAGTTTTATATTTCTTAATGCTGCTGTTGTATTCCATGATGCTATTCCAAATGGTAAGGATAATTCTACTTCCGGCCTTATGGATACTGTTTTATCTCCTTTTGCAAAATCGATAACTACAACATCATCAATAAGTGCTTTTATTGTGTCTTCTTTTACTATCAAACAAATTTTGTACCAATGATTTTTTTCGAACTCCATTAATTTTGTTGTTTCGTTCTCCGAGGCATCCATTTTATTTATGCTACTCAATCCCACTACCATACCGCCCCAGCCCCCTACAATAAGAGTACAAGGTTCCTTTCCAACCGGGAAGGTCATGCCACAAAAAAAATCATTCCCTGAAATACGTTTTGCCTCAAGAGTAACCTTGTAATTCATTTCGGGAAATTCTTTTTTCCAGGTTATTCCTGTACATCCTTCACCCATTCCCATGATTATTGTTCCTCCCGAGACATATACCGGTCCCTGGGGACCGAAGTTGGTAATTTCCCATCCCTCAAATGTTTCTCCATCAAACAAATATGTACTGTCGGGTTTTGTAGCTGTCTTATTTTGTATTTCCTGAGGTCTGTTTTCCTTTTTCGGACTTCCGGTACAGGAAACCAATAAAAGAGCTGCCAGAACCATGCTAATAAATGGTTTCATCTGATCAACTTTCCGTTTTTTTTATATCCCTCAGGGGCTTATCAATTTTTTCAATCTCTGACAAAGAATCTATGTTGTCAGTTTCTTTCAGTTGTGAAAGTTTCTTTCCTGCCGGCAGTATCCTGCTATTCCATGAACCAATTGCATCGTCATAACTCTTTATAGCACTTTTTAATCCCCCTCCCACCTTTTCAAGATGATCAGCAAAGACACTTACCCTGGCTGAAAAGTCATCAGCAGCTGCCATTATCTGCTGAGCATTTTCAGTGATATTATGTTGCTGCCACGACATAGCCACTGATTTGAGGATCACGATCAGTGTAGTTGG
>CAZOZU010000110.1:0-6665 GCA_964584355.1 uncultured Rikenellaceae bacterium | reverse complement strand
GTAATAGCAGACAAAAATGCTGATCCTGAGTTTGTTGCAGCTGATCTCCTGGCACAGGCAGAACATGGTCGCGACAGCCAGGTACTTATGCTAACCGATAATAATTCCCTCCCTGAAAGAGTGTCGGCAGAAATAATGAAACAGGTTGAAGAACTTCCAAGAAAGGATATAGCACTTCAGGCACTGGAAAACAGTCTTCTGATATTACTTTATAACATTGAAGAATGTATCGATTTCAGCAACATATATGCTCCCGAACACCTTATAATAAATACCCTGAACGCCAGGGAGCTGGCCGAAAAAGTAACAAATGCGGGTTCGGTTTTTATAGGTAAATACAGCTGTGAGAGTGCCGGTGATTATGCCTCGGGAACAAATCATACCCTTCCGACAAACGGTTTCGCCAGGAGCTACAGCGGAGTGTCCACGGAAAGCTTTGTAAAAAAGATAACCTTTCAGGAACTATCAGCAGAAGGTATCAGAAATATCGGACCTGCTGTCGGGCTGATGGCAGAGGCGGAAGGACTTGATGGTCATAAAAAAGCAGTTAGTGTGAGATTAATGAAATAAATAGATGATAAACTTAAATAAACTCGTAAGAAAAAATATTAAGGATCTTATTCCTTATTCATGTGCCAGGGACGATTTCCGGGGTAAGGCTGCTATTTTCATGGATGCCAATGAGAATCCTTTTGGATCACTTAACAGGTATCCTGATCCATACCAGGAGAAACTCAAAACAGCCATCAGTAAATTACGGAATATCCCTGTAGAGAGTATCTTCCTGGGAAACGGAAGTGACGAAATAATTGATCTCTGCTTCAGAACTTTTTGTAATCCCGGAATTGACAAGGCACTTACCTTCTCTCCTACCTACGGGATGTACGGGGTGTCGGCTGCTGCAAATGATGTTAAAATGATAAAGGTACCTCTTAATGACAGTTTCCAGATTGACCTTGAAGATATTATGCCCCGTTTATCTGACAAATATCTTAAACTAATCCTGATATGTTCTCCAAATAATCCTACCGGCAATTGTATGGATAAAGTTGTCCTTGAAAAGATAATATCAGAATTTAATGGTATTGTCCTGCTTGATGAGGCATATATTGATTTTGCTGATGTGCCGTCATTCAGGTATCAAACGGAGAAGTACCCCAATCTCATTGTAATGCAGACATTCAGTAAGGCATTCGGGATGGCTTCGGTAAGAGTCGGAATGGCCTTTACAAATCCGGAGATAGTAAAATACTTCAATAAAATGAAGCCTCCTTACAACATAAGTACGATAAACCAGGAGACTGTCCTCAGGAAGCTTCTTAAACCTGATGAATACAAGGAAGAGGTTCGAAAGATCAGAGATGGAAGATCAAAGCTTTCAGAGGAGCTTAAAAAACTCCCGGTAATTGAAAAGGTATATCCCTCGGATGCAAATTTTCTCCTGGTTAAAGTAAAAGATTCCGGCTTGCTGTATAACTATCTGGTAAACAAAGGAATAATAGTGCGCGACAGGAATAGTGTGATAAGCAATTGCTTAAGAATTACTGTTGGTACTACTACAGAGAACAAAGAACTTATAAAAGCAATTAAATCATTTAATGAATGAAGAAGGTACTTTTTATAGACAGAGACGGTACTATAATTGACGAACCTGAGGATGAACAGGTTGACAGCTTTGAGAAATTCAGGTTCATTCCCGGTGCTATAACAGGCCTCTCTAAAATAGCGGGAGAGACTGATTTTGAACTTGTTATGGTAACAAATCAGGATGGACTCGGCACCTCATCATTTCCTGAAGAGAGCTTCTGGCCTGTCCATAATAAAATGCTTCAGATACTCGAAGGTGAAGGAGTCAAATTCCGCGAAGTGTTCATCGATAAAACCTTACCTGAAGATAATGCACCCACCCGGAAACCAGGTACGGCAATGCTTGTCAAATATATGGCTACAGGTATTGACCTTAATAATTCCTATGTGATTGGCGACAGGAAAAGCGATATGGATCTTGCAAAAAACCTGGGCTGTAATGCCATTCACTTCAATAAGGAGAAATATGACTATGCTCTTCTGTCAACAACCGATTGGAATGAGATTTACATGTTCCTTAAAACAAGACCACGACGTGCAAAAATCGAGAGGGAAACAGGTGAAACAAAAATATCTGCCGAACTCAATTTGGATGGAACAGGAAAATCAGAGATCAGCGGCGGGATCGGATTTCTGGATCATATGCTCGATCAGATTTCACGTCATGGAGGTTTCGATATAACAATCGACGCAAAAGGGGATACCAGTGACGATGGTCACCATCTTATTGAGGATATTGCTATTTGCCTAGGTGAGGCTTTTCAGCAGGCATCCGGAAGTAAAAAAGGTATTGAACGTTATAGTTTTATACTTCCCATGGATGATTGCCTGGCACAGGTGGCTGTTGACATGGGCGGGCGTCCCTGGCTCGTTTGGGATGTTAAATTCTCAAATACAAAGATCGGAGAAATACCAACCGAAATGTTTATGCACTTCTTTAAATCGTTCAGCGATAATGCAAAGTGTAACCTCAATATAAAAGCAGAGGGTGTAAATGATCATCATAAGATCGAAGCAGTTTTTAAAGCATTTGCCAGGGCTATGAAAAATGCATTGAAACTTACCGGTAGTGATACACTACCTTCAACAAAGGGTATATTATGATTGCCGTAATAAAATATAATGCAGGGAATATCAAATCAGTTGTAAATGCCTTGTCCAGACTGGGTCAACAATGCCTTATAACCGATAATAAAGAAGAGATATACAGAGCTGACAGGGTTATTTTTCCGGGTGTGGGCGAAGCCGGATCAGCAATGAAATACCTGAAAGAACGTGACCTTGACAGGGTAATAGTATCTCTGAAACAACCGGTGCTTGGTATTTGCCTTGGTCTTCAGCTCATGTGCAGATATTCGGAGGAGGGAGATACGGAATGTCTCAAGATATTTGACTCTGATGTACGCCAATTTCCGAAATCTGATATAGTGCCACATATGGGATGGAATAACTTCCGCTCACTCAAAGGAGAGCTTTTCACGGGAATCACTACTAAAGATAATGTATATTATGTTCACAGTTATTATCCGGAAATATCATCCTGCACCATAGCTGTTTGCGATTATATTGTACCCTTCAGTTCAGCTATGCAAAAAGATAATTTCTATGCTACACAGTTCCATCCTGAGAAATCAGCATCTGCAGGTGAACTGATACTGAAAAATTTTCTTGAATTATGAGAATAATAATAGCCATGGATATTATTGACGGTAAGTGTGTAAGGCTTACCCGGGGTGATTACAGTACGAGAATAATATATGGTGAAGATCCTCTTGAAATCGCCAGGGAATTTGAAGATTATGGCATAAGATATCTTCATCTGGTAGACCTTGACGGTGCAAAAAACAAGAGGATCATTAACTACAGGATCCTGGAACAACTCTCGTCCGCTACAAACCTGAAAGTCGATTTTTCAGGAGGTCTCAGGACCAATGAAGATTTGAAGATTGCTTTCAGGTCAGGTGCACGACAGGTTACTGTTGGCAGCATAGCTGTAAGTCAGCCTCCTCTTTTTATGGAATGGGTAAACCGCTATGGTAATGAAAGAATAATTCTGGGAGCAGATTTTCGAAACAGGCAAGTGGTAACAGGAGCATGGACAGAAGTATCGGAAAAGGATATAATATCCTTTATTTCAGAATATTACGCCGCAGGTATCAAATATGCAATTTGTACCGATGCTGAAAAGGATGGAATGCTGAAAGGACCATCAACTAAAATATATAAAGAGATACTTACAGAAGTTAATATAAATCTTATTGCCAGTGGGGGCATATCATCTATAAAAGATATTGAAGATATTAAAACTGCCGGTTGTGAAGGTGTTATTGTCGGGAAAGCTGTTTATGAAGGCAGAATTAAACTTAATGCACTTACCACAATATGCTGAAGAAAAGAATAATACCATGTCTCGATATTAGAGATGGCAGAACAGTGAAAGGTATCAACTTTATCTATATTAAAGATGCCGGTGACCCTGTTGAACTGGGTAAAATATATGCCGCCAGGGGTGCTGATGAACTTGTTTTTCTGGATATTACTGCCACTATCGAGAACAGGCAAACTCTTATCGGGCTTGTTGAAAGGATTGCAGCCGAAATAAACATTCCTTTTACTGTCGGAGGCGGTATTAACAGTATAGGGGATGTCGGTTCTCTTTTAAAGGCCGGGGCAGATAAGATAACCGTTAATTCGGCAGCGGTAAGAAGACCCGAACTGATTACCGAAATAGCAAGAGAATTCGGAAGCCAGTGTATCGTTGTCGCTATCGACACCAATATCCTGGATAATGAATGGATCGTCTATGTGGATGGTGGCCGCACTCCGGTCCAGCTTAAAACAATTGACTGGGCCGGAACTGTTGAAAACCTCGGCGCCGGTGAAATACTACTGACATCAATGAAACATGACGGGACAAAAGAGGGATTCTCAATAGAATTAACACAACTTGTCTGCAGTAATCTGAACATTCCCGTAATCGCCTCAGGTGGTGCAGGTAAAAAAGAGCACTTCAAAGAAGTTTTTACAAAAACAGGATGCAGCGCTGCATTGGCAGCAAGTATATTCCATTATGGAGAGATTGATATAAAAGAACTTAAAGAATACCTTAAAAAGGAAGGAATTGCAATAAGGTTTTAACTACCTCTCCCCCCAAGGGGCTGTTGAAAAAGTAGAAAAAACGAACCGCCGAGATCGCAAAGTCAGTTACGCCAAGTTCGCAAAGAGTTAGTATACAGAACTATAACTTTGCGTACTTTGCTATATCTTTCCGTACTTTGCGGTTAAAATTGACTTTTTCAACAGCCCCACGGGAGGGGGTGAGGTGAAGAAGAACCGGGGGAGGGGGATCTAAGGGGAGAGGTATTTATACAACAGAGAGAAACAAAGTAAATAAATAGAGCTATGAATAAGATTGATTTTCAAAAAGGAAACGGCCTTGTACCTGTAGTAATACAGGACAACACAACATTACAGGTGTTGATGGTCGGTTATATGAATGATGAAGCACTCGGGAAAACATTAAAAGAAAAGAGGGTGACCTTCTTCAGCAGAAGCAAATATCGTTTATGGACAAAGGGTGAAACATCAGGTAACTTCCTGAATGTTAAAAAAATAGTGGCCGATTGCGATAATGATGCGATCCTGATCCTTGTTGACCCTGAAGGTCCGGTTTGTCATACAGGAAATATGTCATGCTTTGATAACGATTCTGACAGCAGGTTTCTTAACAGACTTGAAAACATAATTAAGAAGAGAATTGATGAGAATGCCGAAGATTCCTATACCAATAAGATTTATAAGCAGGGTGTCAATAAAGCAGCACAGAAGGTGGGAGAAGAGGCTGTGGAACTTATCATCGAAGCAAAAGATAACAATATTGAATTGTTCAAAAATGAAACAGCCGATCTGATTTATCATTTATTGATCCTGTTAAAACTTAAAGGGGTTACTCTTTCAGAAATTGAAGAACTCTTGTATAATAGACATAGGAAAGAATAAGCATAATAAGTGAACATTTTAATTCTATTCCTTTGTGATACTTTGTGTTGTACTTCCTGTAAGGTCCCGATAGCTATGTATTTCTTAATATCTTAAAGTTTTTTTGCCTTAAAAGTTGTTTTATTAAAAAATACATTACATTTGTAAGCCAATATTGAGAATAGATGAATATTATACACAATTACGCCACTTATTTTTTTTATTTCTTTTTTTATTATAGAAAGAGATAAGGGGATTTTTGTGTATAGGAAATGAATTAATATGATACAAGGTCCCCTGAAAAGGGGACTTTTTTTTTAAAAGGAGAAAACAAGAATGAAAATAGCGATCCAGGGAGAAAAAGGGAGTTTTCATGAAGTTGCTGCAAGGTTATACTTTAATAATGAATCTTTTGATATTATACCCTGTACCACTTTCGATTTGACCCTTGTTGCTGTTAATGAAGATAAGGCTGATTATGCTGTTATGGCTATTGAGAATGCGAGATCAGGAAGCATACTGTATAACTATAATCTCATCAGGGAGTCTGGCATGAAGATCCTTGGAGAGATCAACCTTAGAATAATCCAAAATCTTATGGCGCTGCCAGGACAATCAATAGTATCTATCAGGGAAATAAGATCGCACCCTATTGCCTTATCTCAGTGCATGACATACCTTAATAACCTGAGGGGTGTTACAATTGTTGAGAGTGATGACACTGCAGGGAGTGCACGATATATAAGTGAGAATAAATTAAAAGAGATTGCGACTATTGCTTCATCTACTGCCGCAGAAATTTACGGCCTTGAAATACTTGCCCCGGGTATTGAGACATATAAAAAGAATTATACACGTTTCCTCATCATGGGGAGGAAGGAATACGAAAATACGGATGGCAATAAAGTATCCATTTGTTTCTCAACAGGTCATAAGCCGGGTTCTCTGGCAACAGTGCTTGTCAGACTTGCTGAACTGGATATTAATCTGTCAAAGATTCAATCGGTACCACGGTTAAACGGTGAATGGGAATATATGTTCTATCTCGACCTGGAGCTGAATCCCGATCATGATATCGGACTGATAAAAAATGTCCTTGA
>CAZOZU010000109.1:5462-6728 GCA_964584355.1 uncultured Rikenellaceae bacterium | reverse complement strand
TAAATTAAAAAGTTTGGTTTTACAATCTGCCGAGAGTCTTCAGTTAAGATGGAATAGGTAATCATGACCGAAGAACCATAGACAGATATTCAAAACAAATTCTATTTGTATCTTTACACCTTTTACAGGGAATATAGCAATGAAGAAAAGAACCGATTTTCTTGTTCTTGGTTCAGGGATAGCAGGACTGACATTTGCCCTAAAGGCTTCAAAGTATGGTAAGGTTTCTGTTGTAACAAAGGCAAATCTTGAAGATACGAATACAAGTTATGCCCAGGGAGGAATAGCCGCTGTTTTTAGTAAACCGGATAATTTTGAAAGACATGTTCATGATACTCTGATTGCAGGTGACGGCTGTTGTGATGAGGAAGTTGTGAAAACGGTAGTAAAAGAGGCTCCCGACAGGATAAAAGAGCTGATTAATATGGGAGTACCCTTCGATAAAAAAGCTGATGGCACATATGATCTTGCAAGAGAGGGAGGTCACTCTGAAGCCAGGATACTACATCATAAAGACAAAACAGGTGAGGTTATCCAGACAACCCTTATTGAAAGAATAAAAGAGAATCCGAATATCGATATCTATGAACAACATTTTGCTATTGAACTTCTTACACAACATCATCTGGGTGAGGTTGTTAAGCGCAATTATCCTGATATTAAATGTTTTGGTGCTTATGTTGCAGATCTTGTTAATCAGAAGGTCATAGCATTCCTTTCAAAAATCACAGTTGTTGCAACCGGGGGAATAGGTAATGTATATCTTACAACAACAAATCCGGAAATTGCTTCAGGAGATGGTATTGCAATGGTATACAGGGCAAAGGGAACAATTGAGAATATGGAATTTGTCCAGTTTCATCCGACATCTCTTTATGATCCCAATACCAGGCCATCTTTCCTGATAACGGAAGCATTAAGGGGATTTGGTGCTGTGCTGAAAAATATTCAGGGCGAAAGGTTTATGAACAGGTATGACAGCAGGGGATCTCTTGCACCCAGGGATATTGTTGCCCGGGCTATCGATAACGAAATGAAAATATGGGGTGATGACCATGTATGGCTCGATTGCACACATCTTAATCCTGAAGGACTTAAAGATCACTTTCCGAATGTTTATGAACATTGTCTTGCAAAAGGTATCGATATTACTAAAGATATGATCCCCGTTGTACCCGTACAACATTATTCATGTGGTGGTATTAAGGTGGACATGGATGGTAGAAATAATATTGACAGGCTCTATGCTATTGGAGAAGCCTCCTC
>CAZOZU010000109.1:0-5452 GCA_964584355.1 uncultured Rikenellaceae bacterium | reverse complement strand
TATGCACACAGAGCTGCCTTACATTCGTCACAGCGGCTTAAAAAACTGACCTTCGAAGAAAAAATACCTGAATGGGACTATAAAGGCACAACACATCTCGAGGAGATGGTTCTTATAACCCAGAGTATTAAGGAAGTTCAGATGATAATGAGCAATTATGTCGGAATAGTAAGATCAAACCTGCGTCTTGAAAGAGCCATGGTACGTCTTGAAATTCTTTACCAGGAAACAGAAAGCCTTTATAAAAGGTCACTTATATCAAAAAAGATCTGTGAACTGAGAAACCTTATCACTATAGGTTATATAATAATTAAAAATGCAATGGCCCGAAAGGAAACTATTGGCCTCCATTATTCAATTGACTATCCTAAAAAACAACTTCTGAATAAAAAATAAAATACCGTGTACCTTGCACCCTGCACCTTGTACCTTTTTATATCATGAATCATCTTGAATCTTCATTTACCGGGAAGAATACCTTTTGGAGATATCTGTTAATGCTGGTAGCGATTTTTACTGTCACAAATACTATTGGTGCGATACCTCTACTGATTGCAATGATTGTCAGAGGAGCAGATAATCCTGAAATAATAACACAACTGGCAGAAGATCCAAATAATCTTAGCATTTTGGGCCTCGATTCAAACCTTTACCTGTTCACTATGATATTCCCGTTCTTAATGGGATTAACAACATTTATCTTGCTCATTAAGCCGTTGAATCAGAAAGGTCTTCTGTGTGTAATTAATGGAACAAACTCCTTCAGGTGGAACAGGTTTTTCATTTCAGCATTAGTATGGCTTATTATATCGGCAATATATCTTTTTATTTATATTAAGATGGATCCCCTGAATTTCAAAGTGAACAACAGGTCAATTATCACACTGATGCCTCTTATTCTAATGTCACTGTTATTCATTCCATTTCAGGCTGCATTTGAGGAGATCATTTGTCGAGGTTACCTGATGCAGGGATTTGCAGTATTAGCAAGGGACAGGTGGATACCGCTGATTATAACGTCCATAATTTTCGGATTGATGCATTTTTTGAATCCGGAAGTCTCAGAATTTGGGTTCGGAACTATGATGCCCCAATATATTCTATTTGGATTGATATTCGGGATAATAACAATTATGGATGATGGTGTTGAGGCAGCTATCGGAGCACATGCAGCAAATAACGTTTTTCTCTGTATTATGGTAACTAATGAATCCTCAGCACTACAAACACCTGCATTATATCAGCAGATCGAAATTAATCCCTGGATTGATCTTATTTCAATGTTATTTATGGGAATGCTGGTAATTTTCATCCTGGGAATAATATTTAAGTGGAAAGGATTTTCAATTCTTCTAAAGAAGCTTTAATAAATAATAAACATAGAATTCTTCAGGTGCCATATATGGACGACGTTTCACTGGTCCTGAAATCACCCCATCTCTGCCGGATATCTTTCAATATATTTTTAATTTCTCCTATATCAAGACTGGTCAATAGTTTCAGTCGTGTCTCTTTGAAATGGGGTAATCCTTTGAAATAGTTAGAGAGATGACGTCGCATTTCATAGATTGCCCGGGCCCCTCCTTTGAATTCAAGTGCTTTCTCGAAGTGAAAAAGAGCAATATCTGTTTTTTCATTTACTGAAGGTTCAGGCAGCAATTCACCTGTTTTGAGATAATGTTTTATATCTCTGAAGATCCATGGTCTGCCAACAGATGCACGTCCTATCATTATACCGTCAACACCATAACGGTCAAACATCTCTTTTGCCTTTACCGGTCCGTCAATATCACCATTCCCGATAACGGAGATCTTCATTCTTGGATTATTCTTTACAGCACCTATAAGAGTCCAGTCGGCAACACCTTTATATAGCTGTGTCCTTGTTCTTCCATGAATCGTAATGGCCTGAATACCTGTATCCTGGAGTCTTTCTGCCACATCAACAATATTCCTGTTCTCATCATCCCATCCCAGACGTGTTTTAACAGTAACAGGCAATCTGACAGCTTTTACAATTTCGCTGGTTATTTCAACCATTAATGGGATATTCTTCAGCATTCCAGCTCCTGCACCCCGGGTTGCTATTTTTTTTACGGGACAGCCAAAATTTATGTCAATAAGTTCCGGCTTTGACTCTTCAGCAATAAGTGCAGCCTTTACCATGGCATCTTTCAGATGACCATAAAGCTGTATTCCAATAGGTCTTTCAAGATCATAAATATTTAGTTTCCTGACACTCTTATCCCCGTTTCGTATGAGTCCGTCAGATGAGATAAATTCAGTATACATAAAATCAACACCATGCTTTTTACAGACCATCCTGAAGGATGGATCTGTAATATCTTCCATTGGAGCAAGGAACAAGGAATTTTCAGCCAACGATATGGTTCCTATAGTCAATACTGAATATTTTTAGATGAATGGATGACAATTATATTATGTCGGTGCTTACAGGATTTTGAATTTTTGTTTGTTAAGCTCTTTCAATTTCATTCTTCCTGTAAAAATAAACCAGTCCGTATTCTTCACACTCTTTTTTTTGTTCTTCTTCAGGAAGAGAATTGCAACCTGCCTCAACCTCATTCCACAGCTCAAGTATTATTTTATCTGCTTCGCCCCTCATATCGCCTAACCTTTCAGAATAGTCAAGAGTTTTTTTGGCAAGTATTTTATTATTATTACATGCTTCAATAAAATTTTCAAATCTGACTTTTACGACCGCAATTGTTGGATTGGTAATCGGACTGCCACCTTTACGTAGTCTGAATTCCTCGCCTTCGATAATTCTCCGGCCCCAGCTTATAAGTTCATTCTCTGAGTTCAGGGATGGTGCCGTCAATTCGTTGGTAGCCAGACCATAATATGCCCTGGTTTCGGCAGGAAGATCGCCACGGAAAATAGCCATATTCATTACCCTGACAAAATGTGTCAGATATATCTTTGCTTTTTTTACTACCTCATTATAATCTTTCGATTTCTTATTCTGTGAAGCAATAGCCTGTCTTTGAAGCTGAATGCTATGTTCAAACAGGGGAAGAAATTTTTGTAATCTCACCAATAATTTTGCTGAATAGGCTATTCTGTTAGGAGGAAGTTCTTTTCCTTTATCAAGAGCAATCTTCATGGCTCTGACCCTTGCAGCATCAGTGTTAGGCAATCTACGATAAGGCATTTTGAAATAGATGTTAATAAACTGTTGGCAACTCCTGCGAATATAACATATATTTGTTAATAATAATCAGTATTCGCATATAAATCGCATTGATTATTAAAAAGTTCAAAAAAATCTAATTCAGGCAGGTGTTGTTAATAACATTTCCACAAATTATTTATACGTAAAAACAACCTCCATTGTTGCAGGAAATAATATTAATTGATCAATTAAAATGAATGTTGTTTACTTTTAATAATGATATTATTTTAGTTGTTTAAACAAGTTAAAAAAAGAGATAAATATGGATCGCTTTTTTGCAATAAGCGATATACATGGATGCTTCATGCCTTTTTATAAACTGGTAGTAGAAGAAATAGACCTGGAGAAAAGGGACAGGCTGATTCTTCTTGGTGATTATATTGATCGGGGTGAGCATAGTAAAGAGGTAATAGATTTTATAATCGACCTGAAAAAATCAGGATTCAATATAACAGTCTTAACCGGAAATCATGAACAGATGCTTCTTGATTCCTATAATGACGAAATGAATCAGTATCTTTGGTTCATGAACAATGGAATGACAACTCTCGAAAGCTTTGGTATTGACGATATACGTGAA
Source organism: uncultured Rikenellaceae bacterium (assembly GCA_964584355.1). Classification (GTDB taxonomy): domain Bacteria; phylum Bacteroidota; class Bacteroidia; order Bacteroidales; family VadinHA17; genus LD21. The sequence continues at coordinate 1,676 of CAZOZU010000109.1, read as the reverse complement.
CTGGACAAAAAATATCTGGATTTTTTTTCGGATCTTGAATATTACCATAAATCAGGAAATTTTATTTTTGTACATGCGGGTTTCAATGACAATAATCCTGATCCGTTCTCTGACAGGCATACCATGATTTGGGAATGCAGCCCTGTTTACACAAATCCACTCCTGCAGGGGAAGACAATAATACATGGTCACAGGCCAAAGAGACTTGAATTTGTAAGACAAAAAATCAGTGAAAGATCAAGTGTTATTCCAATAGATACAGGTTGTGTTTATGGATTAGAGTTGGGATATGGATACCTATCGGCCCTTGAAATTGAGACGATGAATCTACTTTCTGTTCCAAATGAATTAACATAAGCTGATTCCACATTCCATACTCTGACTGATTAATGGTTAATATATCCATTATTCTGATCCCTGATAATTTAATAGATAATACAAGGTGATAGCGAAGAAATGGCATAAACTCATGAGATATTGTTTAATTATTGTATATATTTGAAATCTCCTACCATGTAAATATCACATTTTATTATTGATTCTTTAAAGAAACAGTATATAAGCACATGATTCTAATATTTTGAAAAAATGAAAATGGCAACTGTTATTGAACTGAAAAAAAAGGCAGCGACATTAAGGCTGTATGTAATTAAAATGGTTGGAGTAGGACAGAAAGGTCATTTGGGAGGATCTTGTTCTTTAAGCGAGATAGTGTCAGTGCTATATTTCTATAAAATGAAACACGATCCGGAGAATCCGAAATGGGCTGATCGTGACAGGTTTATCCTCAGTAAAGGGCATGCTGCCCTTATACAATATGCAGCTCTTGCAGAATTGGGATATTTCCCGAAATCGGAAATGGAAAATGTCAAGAAACTGGGTTCCATATTACAGGGGCATCCTGACATGACCTTAACCCCGGGGATAGAAGGGAATACAGGGTCATTGGGACAGGGGTTGTCGATAGCATGCGGAATGGCAGCAGGCCTGAAGCTGGATAATAAAACAAATAAAGTATATTGTATTGTAGGCGACGGTGAAATTGCAGAAGGACAGATTTGGGAAGCAGCGATGACAGCTTCTTTTTATAAACTGGATAATCTGGTTGTTTTTGTGGATAAAAACAGATTACAGGCTATGGGCCCTGTAGCCAAACGGTATGATACCAATCCTGTTGCTGCAAAATGGGAAGCATTTGGATGGCATGTCATTGAAATAGATGGACATAATATTAAAGAAATAATAGAAATTCTGGATGAAGTTGATAAAATAACAGGTAAACCAAAGGTAATTATAGCACATACTGTTAAAGGCAAAGGTATTTCATTCGCTGAAAATGTTGTAGCATTTCATAATGGAGAGCTTACCAAGGAACAGTATGAAGCTGCATGTTCGGAACTTGAAAATTAATAAAATATTTATGAGACTTCAAAATCAAAGGCAAGTATACGGTGTGACATTACTTGAGTTAGGCAGAAATAATAACAGTATTGTTGTTTTGGAAGCAGATCTGGGTAAATCTACAATGACTTCCCTTTTTGAACAGGAATTCCCGGACAGGTTTTTTGAGATGGGTATAGGAGAGGCCAACATGACTTCTTTTGCGGCCGGTTTATCACTCACCGGAAAAATTGCTTTTACAAATTCTTTTGCTGTTTTTGCAGCAGGCAGGTCTT
>CAZOZU010000108.1:0-6798 GCA_964584355.1 uncultured Rikenellaceae bacterium | reverse complement strand
GGAGGGGTTGGAGGGGGTATTTATATCACCAACATTGCATCCCCATATGTCCCGAACCTGTACTTCTCTTTAACAGCAGTTTTATACGCATCAAAAAGAAGATCATAGCCTGCAAATGCGGCTACCATCATGAGCAGTGTCGAATAAGGCAGATGGAAATTGCTGATCATCATATCAGGGACCTTGAACTCATAGGGTGGGAAAATGAATTTATTTGTCCAGCCATCAAAAGGTTTGAGTAAGCCTCCTGTGGAAACAGAGCTTTCAAGTGTTCTGACAACAGTAGTGCCAACAGCACAGACTCTGTTTTTATCCTCTTTTGCCTTGTTAACAGTCTCTGCAGCTTCTTCAGTAATCCTTATTCTCTCTGAGTCGACTTTGTGTTTTGTAAGATCCTCAACGTCAACACTTCTGAAATTACCAAGACCGACATGTAAGGTTATTTCGGCAAAATCCACACCGAGGATCTCCAGTTTTTTCAGGAGTTCACGACTGAAATGTAATCCTGCAGTTGGAGCTGCAACAGCTCCTTCATATTTTGCAAATATTGTCTGGTATCTCTCATCATCCTCAGGTTCCACCGGCCGGTTAATGAATTTCGGCAGTGGTGTTTCTCCAAGACTGTAAAGAGTCTGCTTGAATTCATCATAAGTGCCGTCAAAGAGAAACCTCAGGGTCCTGCCTCTCGATGTTGTATTGTCAATGACTTCCGCAACAAGCATGTCATCCTCACCGAAGTAGAGCTTATTCCCTATCCTTATCTTCCTTGCCGGATCAACAAGTACATCCCATAACCGTTGTTCTTTGTTTAGCTCGCGCAAAAGAAAAACCTCAATCTCAGCACCTGTTTTCTCCTTGTTCCCATACAACCTTGCCGGAAATACCTTTGTGTTGTTGAATACCAGAACATCCTTCTCATTGAAATAATCAATAATATCTTTAAAGACCTTATGTTCATATTTCCGTGTCTTCCTGTCAACAACAAGCAATCTTGACTCATCCCTGTTTTGCGAAGGATAAAGTGCAATCAGCTCCTGCGGCAGATTGTACCTGAATTGCGATAATTTCATAGCTATTTATAAATTTAGAAATCCTTTATACGTAAAATTTTCCGTTTTGTTTCATTTGATCCAGATATTTTTCGAATTTTTCCAAATCCCAGGCATTCTCTAGCCTGTATGAGCCTATAGCTGTCCTTGTTAGTCCCGACAGGTAAGAGCCGCTTCCCAGCGCTTCACCCAGATCCCTGGCAAACGCCCTTACATATGTTCCCTTACTGCACAACATCCTGATCCTAGATTCCGGTACACCAAACTCTGTTAGTTCCAGTTCTTTGATGAATATGGTTACCTGATCAAGTTTTTTGGATATACCCTTTCGTGCAATCTCATAAGCTCGTTTACCTTTAACCAGTTTTGCTGAATGAAGAGGCGGCACCTGCTTTTGTTCCCCGAGGAATTTGTCCAGTGTATTCTGTACCAATACCCGCGTAATATGACTTGTCGGATAATGTCCGTCAATTTCAGTTTCCAGATCAAAAGAGGGAGTCGTTTCACCAAAATGCACAGTAGCAATATACTCCTTATCAAGGTCCTGAAATTCAATGATCCTCTTTGTGGATTTGCCTGTACATAATATCATTAATCCTGTGGCAAGTGGATCAAGTGTCCCTGCATGTCCTACTTTTAGCTTCTTAATACCGAGTATTTTCCCGAACATTATCCTTACCTTATTTACAAGGTCGAATGAGGTCCAGTAAAGAGGTTTATCGAACAGAAGTGCCTGTCCCTGATCAAATATATTATCCCTCTGATCATTCATTTAACCAAGAAATATTGACACTAAACCTGCGATTATACAATAAACTGAAAACCAGATCAACTTACTTCGTTTCACCAGTTCCACCATCCACTTGCAGGCCAGGTAACCTGAGAAAAAAGCAGCAAAGAATCCTGTCAGTATTATTCCCAGACCTGAACTGCCGGCTATAGCTTCACCCGTAAATATCTCGAGCAGATTCGCGGCTATTACAGGGATCAGCACCATAAGGAAAGAGAATCTGGCCATTTCTTCTTTCTTATTACCTAACATGAGCCCGGTAGCGATTGTGGCACCCGATCTCGAGATACCCGGAATAACTGCAAAAGCCTGTGCAATACCAATAATAAATGCATCTAAATAGGTAATTGTTCTGTTCTTTTTCCTTATGAAATGAGCTCCTGCCAATAACAGAGCAGTAATAAGAAGCATAAATCCTACAAATACCATGTTACCATTGAACATCTTTTCAATAGGGTCTTTTAGCCATAATCCTGCTATGCCTACAGGAATCATTGATACAATTATTTTCAGAACATATGAGGTTTCATCATTCATTTTGAATTCTATGGTCCCTTTTGCAAGTTTCACTATCTCTCTCCAGAAGACCACAATAGTGCTCAGCACAGTTGCTCCATGAACAGCCACAGTAAAATAAAAACTCGCTTCAGAATTAATACCGAAAAGTGATTTGGCAATTTCCAGATGTCCCGAACTGCTAACAGGTAAAAATTCCGTGAGCCCCTGGATCAGTCCAAGAACCATTGCTTCAAACCAGGTCATATTTAAAATTGATGTTAAGTTGGCAGTTGGCAAAAGGCAGTTGGCAAAAAATACAAACTATTGCCAATTGCCAACTGCTAATTGCCAACTTTTCTTGTATTTAATCTTTCTTCTCTACCCTGGGTTTCTTCATTATCGCCCAGATCTCAAAAATGAATCCGGCCAGGACGACAATGGGAGCCAGTGTGATCCTTCTGAAACTAAATATATCATAACTGAATTCGTTGGGATCCCTGGTTTTTCCTCCCAACATCAGCAAGAAGCCAATGACAATGATTACAAAACCTATTGCAAGCAATTTATAATTTTCGCGTCCCAGTGCAAAATTCAATTTTTCCTTTTTTCCATTTTTTGTTGTCATGTTATTTAATAATATAGTTTGTCTTCAGAAATGTCAAGATATCGGTTAACGGAAAAGAATGTTGATAACATATTTATCAATATCCCGATGATGATTATTGTCACGCCCAGCAATATCAGGAGAATAGTATTTTCGATGGTAAACATCACAAAGAATTCCCTTTCAATAAAATAAAGCATGAGCATCAGCAGTGTTATGGCAATAAGTGCCGCCACGAACCCATGAAATGCACTTTTAATAATAAATGGTCGCCGGATAAATGATCTTGTTGCTCCTACAAGCTGCATTGTTCTTATCAAAAATCTCCTAGAATAGACTGCCAGTCGTATAGTATTATTTATGATTGTAATTGCAATAAGAAAAAGAAAAGCACTTATCACCAGAAGAAAAAGGCTTATTTTCCTCACATTTTCATTAATAAGGAAAAGAAGCGACTCCTGATAATAGACCTCTTTAACAAAAGGATATTCAAGAATATATTTTTCAATTTTTGTTACACTGTCTGGATTTGTATAATTTGAAACAAGGTAAACATCAATGGACGAAGGCAGTGGATTATCCCCCAGGAAGCTTATAAAATCCTCCCCCAGTTCTTCCTGCATCTTTGCTGCTGCCACATCCTTTGATATATATTCTGTTGATTTTACATAGTCTTTGGCATCGAGATCTTTTTGGAGCATCCTGATATCCGCCTCTTTTGCATCGTCATCGAGTATCACCGAAAATGAAAGACTCTCACGGAAATAATCCGACAGCTCCTTTGCATTTATCAGAACAAGTCCAAGTATACCCAGAAGAAACAGAACGAGTGAAACACTGACAACGAGTGTAACATAAGAGCTCCTCAGCTTTGTCTTAGATGTTCCGTTTTCTTTCTTTTTCATTCTTTTAATATTTACCCGCCCCCAACCTCCCGCTGCGCTACGATCTCCCAGCAGGGGATCTTACAGGCAACCAGTCATTGCGAGGATTCTGCAAAGTGGAAGACGAAGCAATCCTCTTCTTACTTTTATCTTTGTACTTTTATCCTTTGTCTTACTCCACTACTGTCATCCACCCAAATTCATCTTCAGCATCACCATTCTGGATGCCCACCAGTTTATTATACAATTTCATTGTAATAGGACCCGGGTTACCATCCTTGCAATATTCGTATACCATGTTTTTGTCAGGATCCACAATTTTCCCTATCGGGCTTATTACTGCTGCGGTACCACATGCCCCGGCTTCAGTAAAAGTACCAAGTTCTTCAACAGGAACCGGACGTCTCTCTGTTTTCAACCCTATAGTACCGGCAATATCTATCAGGCTCCGGTTTGTTATCGAATTCAAAATGGATTCTGATTTAGGAGTTATGTATGTGTTATCCTTTATTCCGTAGAAATTTGCAGGACCACATTCGTCGATATATTTCTTCTCTCTGGCATCCAAAAAGATTGCACTTCCATAACCTCCTGTTTTTGCCGCAACCAGTGCCCTGAGGCTTGCTGCATAGTTGCCTCCTACTTTAAAAATGCCTGTACCCCGTGGGGCAGCTCTGTCCACATCCCTGCATATCATCATATTAACCGGTTTTACACCCTCTTTGAAATAAGGTCCGACCGGGGTCACAAATACAAGGAATGTAAATTCATCAGCAGGTTTTACACCAACCTCAGGTCCACTGCCATATAACAAAGGTCTGATATAAAGTGTAGCACCCGAACCATATGGTGGCACATATTTTCTGTTCATATTTACTGCCTGAAAAACTGCCTCCCTGAAAAGTTCAACCGGTACGGGGGACATTATTACGCCTTCTGCAGAAAGAATAAGTCTTTCAGCATTTTCTTCCCAGCGAAAAAGCCTGACCTTCCCGTCTTTACACATATATGCTTTAAGTCCTTCAAATGCTTCCTGCCCATAATGGAGACCTGTGGCTGCTATGTGAACATCTATATATTCGGATGTTGATACTTCCAGTTTGCCCCATTTGCCGTCTTTATATTTACACCGAATATTGTAGTCGGTTTTTATATAGCCAAAAGGCAGGTTTTTCCAGTCGAATAAATCCATAATTAATATGTTAATATCGGGGGGTAAAAGTACATCATTAATGTTTATCCTCAAATTTTAGCACTGCAAACCTTATTATTCGGAATTATCCAGCAGACTGGCTATCTGATCCTCAACTGAAACGCTTCTTAAAAGCTTTGCTGTGTTTGTAATAAACTCATGATCTATCAGTAGTTTTCTCTGAAGATCAATCCATTCTTTACTGTCATGCGGTTTGTCATTTTCCGATTCTTCCTTAAGCAGCTTCTCCGACAGGATAAGAAAATCAACACGTCCAAGGTAATCATATCGTGCATCGTGAAGAATATTGTCAGAGGTTGATTCCTGCTTATTATTGAATGAATTACCGATGATCCTTTTCACCTCATCAACATTCGTCTTGTCAAAAGCATACTTGGGTAAAATCTCCTCTACCAGCTGGAAAGAGGCTTCAAGCGGTTTTTCATAATCAGATATATAACCTGTAAAAAGGAACAGTGAAGCAAGTTTCAGGTTTATGGACTCTTCTTCCGGAAGGCTTTCGGCAGTAGAAAGGAGTTCGGTCTGATTAGTTATACTCTTTACCTGGGATGAATTATGGAAATATAAATTCGGTGGAGCTTCATCATCGAACATTTTGATTATAAGATCTTCTATATCCTGAAGTTTTATCATCTGAATCTTCAGGATAAATTTCCTGTTTGGTTTTCCTTCTTCATCTCTCAATTCGGGGACAATACCATTAACAAAATACATATCAAGCTCACCTTTGTATTTTACAGGCATCTTGCCTCTATGTTCACAGATGAAAAAGTCCTTTACAAATTCATAAGTAGTACCCGATATGTTTATTTTACCTGCCTCTCCTGACGATTCCATCCTGCTGGCAGTATTCACTGTATCGCCCCAGATGTCATATGATAGTTTTTTATGTCCTACCACACCCGCCACCACAGTTCCGGTATGGATACCTATTCTGATATCCCAGTATTTCATTCCCTTTATCTGTGAATCCTCTTTCAGTTTTTTCATATATACCTGCATCTCGAGGGCTGACAGAATTACCTCAACAGGATTAGTCCGGTTTTTCTCCGGGATACCTCCCGCACACATATAAGCATCACCTATCGTTTTGATCTTTTCAATACCAAGATTCTCGACAACTGAATCAAATGTGAAAAAGAATTTATCGAGCTCATCGATCAGAATCTCAGGATTCATCTCCTCTGCAATTTTCGTAAATCCCTGAATATCTGAAAACAACACGGTAACAAAGTTATATTTCATCTTTGTTGCTTTCCCTTTCTCCATTATCTCGCTTGCAGTATTTTTGGGAAGTACATTTGCAAGAAGATTTTCAGTCTTTTCTTTCTCTATTATCAGATCTTCTGTCCTTTTGTTGATTATTTGCTCAAGCATATACTGGGTTCTTGCAAACCGCAGGGTCAACTGTCCATACAGAGCCCATATTATTAATAAAACCAGACAGATATATAAACCAATGGCTATACCAGAAAAGTACCACAAAGGAAGAACCCTGAAGTCGAGCATTGCGGTTTCCCCCATATTGCCCTCCATATCCCGGTATCTGACATTTAGCTCATAATTACCTGACGGCAGGTTTGTATATTCCTTATAGTTGCCCGGAAGCCATTCTCCCCATTTTTCATCAAAGCCATTAAGAAAAAATGAGTATGCCAATGTATCGGGTGCAGATATTTCAAATAAAAGGTTATTATGCCTCTGATCAAAAACAAGGGGTTCCGACGATAAGTGATCTGCCGCTCCCGACAAATCATTGA
>CAZOZU010000107.1:3964-6802 GCA_964584355.1 uncultured Rikenellaceae bacterium | reverse complement strand
TTATATATATCTTCCGCAATCCGGAAAGACTGTGATTCCTGATCGCCGTATTTCAGAACATATATTCCGGGTTTACTGACAGATGAAAAGTCAAGTTTCAGATAGTCATAGCGGAGAAACCTGCCCCACTCTTCTGGCTTTACTGTTTTTACTACCTCAAAACTACCATCATCATCTACTTTTAATAATTCAATATTATTTCTGCCTGTATCATTTTTGTCAACTTCAATATAGGCAAGCTTCTGTTGGTCAGAATGATAGCCAACCTGTGAAACATGAATTACAGGGTCAGCGATCCACCCATTCACAATATTGGGTGTAATCTTCCATTCAATAACATTCTTAACTTTATTTGCAGGCACTAATGACCGTACCACAAACCAGCCGTTATTATGTATATAACGGCCATCAATAAGCTGTAAATCACCGGTTTTTGAAGATATTCTCAGTCTCAGGTATTCATCCTCGGGTGCAAGCACCAGCTCTCTTCCATGTGCCATAGGTTTGGCAGCAACCAGTTCACCATCTTTATCATACATACCCGGGCCGTTTGCCTGGCGTGGGAAGATACCTGACATGTTATCCATGATCCAGGCTTTGCCGAACAGGATACCCGGAAAAAGTTCCATGTTGAAACCGACTTTGCCAATAAATTCATCAGGTATAGGCCGGTCGAGATCGACGGTAATTATAATCGTACTGCCCTCTGCCCTGGTTGTTACGGTATAGTTGAAATAAAGGTCGGGGTAGATTATCGGGTTGAAGCCTTTACGGTTGATTGCTGAATCGGGATAAGTAAGGTTAGTGACAATGACATTCCCCTCCGGATCTACCGTTCTTTGTTTCTGTTTAGGTATCGGTTGCCATTGTCCGGGTGTCTCATCGAGTCTTAAATCACCGTTTGTGGCAATCCTGCTACCATGCATAATGACAGCGACACCACCCTGGTGTCCTTCAGGATAAATATCCTGGAATGCCATAATGTTTACCCCACCATTTTCAAAATACTCCAGATCATTGAGTTTAAAACCTGGTTGCTGTGAAAATACAGGCGTTAAAAATAATATTGCTATTACAGTAAGACAGATTCTTTTCATAATTTAAATTCTAACTGAGTGAATTGATAGAGTAATACCAACGTTGAGATTCCTCTCCCGTTTTGGCGGGAGAGCAATCTCTTAATATTGAATGTTGCCATTTTATATTGTATATCAAACTTCCAATATAGCTAATAAAAATATTATCTACTTTTCATTCCTTATTCTCTGTATACAATTTATCAGCGACCTGGCAGTATGATAATTGCCTTTCCATATCTGTGATTTCTTATCTTCCTTTGCACGAGGCTCCTTATCGATTGATCCTGAATACCAGCCACCATATTCGTGATCAACCAGATATTCGTTAATAAATTTCCACTGGTCGAAAAATCTCTTTTTATAGTTAAGAGGATCATCGGGATAAAGCTCCGACATTATCAGCAGGGTGTTCAATGCCTCAGCCTGTGCCCACCAGTTTTTTGTATCCCGTATTATTGTCACTGCATCTTCACCTTTATAAAAATAACCTGCATCATAAACACCGGCAGAAGTCGTATCCCACCCGTTTACCATGGCATTATCCACCATCTTTTTACATATTACCGGAGTTTTCTCATCCTCCAGCCCCAGTACCTCAGCGGCTTCCATCAGGAGATAAGCTGTTTCCACATCATGTCCGAACGATATATGATCAAGAAAGTACATTCTCTGGTGTGCCTGTTTCGTTGAATCACGGAGCAAAATTGGTTTAAGATCCTCACTGAGATATAGTTGTAAAGACCCCCTGTCACTGACAATGACATCCCTTATCAGGTGGAACATCTCATCGAGTCGCTCCCTGACAATTTCATCAGGCCAAACCTGGTACAGTTCTGTCAGAGCCTCCATGATATGTATAGAGCTGTTCTGATCTTTCGGAGGTATCATGTTCATTCCTTCTTTTACCGGTGTTCCGTCCTGGTCGAGGAACTGAAAATATCCTCCGTATACAGGATCATGGCTTCCCTTCTCCAGCCAGTTGAAGGCCTGTTTCGCGAGGTCAAGTGCCTCGGGATATTTGCTTTCCCTGTAATAAGCTGCTAATGCATATATTCCAAATGCATTCCCATAAGCATTTTTGGAAATCCGGGGAAGATCTCCTTCATTAACAGGTTGCCCTTCACGTGTAACAAGGTTAAAGAAACCTCCATATTCCTTATCCCACATGATATCCCTGAGAAAATGATAACCATGTGTAGCATATTCCAGATAAGTATCATCACCTGTAAAGGCTCTCATTTTTGAACAAGTCCATACATGGCGGGCCTGGGTAACAATCATCTTATTCTGCTGGCCGGTCATTTCCCATTTATAATCAAAATCGCTGAGGTAACCTCCGTACTCAATATCTATAACCCTCGGATACCATTGAGGCATCATGTTCTCCACCAGGGTTTTCTCCATCTCATCGGCAACAGAAAGTAAATCGTTCCCGCTGGTTTGTTTCCCGGAATTCTGGCAGGAGGAAAGAATCGCAAGGAGAAGAAAAGATGTAATCAGAAGTCTTGTCATATGTATCAGGTTTAGTGAATTATATTTCATGTTGCTTGTTACTGGTTATTGGCAAAAAGAACCTGCAACTTGCAACATGCAACATATTTTTTTCTCAGTTGCTGGCGCGGATATGTTATCCGTGCCTTTCTACAACACAGAATATCTACCCTGCTTATCCCGTTCAATCTCATCAAGTGTCAATACCATTTCTGAGTCCATAAGATTCTTTATATCATCAGGTTTATTTGCCATAAAGAGTATCCAT
>CAZOZU010000107.1:0-3954 GCA_964584355.1 uncultured Rikenellaceae bacterium | reverse complement strand
AGGGCATGTACCATGTCCATTGAGGCTGCTGTTGGAGTATCTCTGTTGTCGGTATCTCTCCTACCTCCCCCAGGGCAATCGGTTTTCCTTTTCCAAGCGCTACAAGGTCATCGTGATGTGATTGCTTATAATCTTTCCTGTATACATCTGCGGCAAGTATATCCACATATTCATCACCCGGAAAAAACAACTCATAGGACCATGCCTCATCGTTAGGAATATCTCGTGGTGCATTTGTATTCCAGACCCAGATGAGATTATTAAGTTTATGGTGATTGGTAAAATAATCATACATCATTATCCATAGCCGCTTAAATCCCTGATCGCCACGATGATTGCACCACCAGAACCAGACACCGTTCATCTCATGGTAAGGCCTCCACAATACCGGGATATCTTCCTCCTGCAACTGTTTCAGGTAACCGGCTATCTTATCTGCACCCTCCTTCCATGCTGCATTCAATTCAGTTCCCCCAGTTACAAGGTCGTTCCATTCCTCAGGCGACGGACGGTTCTCCATAGCCCAGATGGAAGAACCATTACAACATTCACCGTCGCCGGGATAACATCCATGCCACATAAGAGTAATAATATGTCCCCCCACATATTGCTTTTTGATCTCTTCGATCATCAGGTCGCGAGCTTCTGCAAGAGTGATATCAAGAAATTCTAGATGTGGCATGGTTGGCGGACCGCCTGTTGTATCTCTTTGCCTGAATGTATCCATTGAAAAAGCAGGCAGGTTGGCCGGACCACAATGCTGGTAACTCATAGCATCTTCACCCTCAACACAGAAACTGAAATCGGAACCCCAGATTATTGCCTTTTTACCGGTCATTTCCTCAAGCTGAGCAGTATATTCCGATCCCTTTCCACAGAAATTATGCTGACCTGAGAGGGTATATTTACCTTGAACATCCTGGATGAAATAATACAGGTTTCTGGCTTCCTGCGATATGTTGGGATTAACAGGATCGATATAATCCTTTTCCGTCCTGTTACATGATATGCTGATAGCATTTACCCCTAACACAAATAATAGAATATAAATATTTCTCATATCAATTGTATTTAATTCAAATTTAAACAATTGAATAAAACTCTATACTGCCACTATGCTGGCGCGGATTTAGCGAAGCGCAATCCGTGCCAATTATAAGCTCCGGTTACAACCGAATCCTGTTTTTACGGGATGAGTTCGACGAAGTCAAACCGGCGCTAGCAACATGCAACTTATTTCACAAACACCTTCTTTTTAAGCTTTATATCCCCGGCTGAAGCACCGACAAGTAGTTCGATATCACATGGGTCATCTGCCCAGTCATGTAATTCTTCATTCCAGTACTGAAGATCCTTAACAGGAATCTCCAATGTAACAGCTTTGCTTTCACCAGGTTCAAGCGGGATACGAGAGAACGCTTTCAGTTCCTTAAAGGGCCATTCTACAGATGGATTGATGCGATGCACATATACCTGAGCCACCTCATCGGCAGATATAGAACCAACGTTTTTAAGCTCAAATGATACTGAAATTACATCTCTCTTACTATACTTATCTTTATCGGTTGCTATTGACGAGTATTCAAATGTAGTATAGGTAAGCCCGTATCCAAAAGGATATATTACAGGTATTTTTTTTGTATCAAACCAACGGTATCCTACCAGTGATTCCTCGGAATAATATGCATCATTCGGATCTTTTGTTTCACCCTGTTCCTCTATCCCTGTTTCTGCATTCCCCGGGGTATTGGTTTCGGAAACAACACCTGCAAATACATCTCTTCTGCCTGGTCCGGGTGAATAATTATCAAGGGCAAATGCCGGTGAGTCCTCAAGTTTTACAGGCATGGTAAACGGCAGACGTCCGGTGGGTGAGATATTCCCTACAAGGACATCAGCTAGTGCGTTACCGCCTTCTGTACCGTTAAACCATGAAATCAGCAGTGCATTTGAAAGAGGTTCCACTATATTCAGATCATTAGGTGCTCCGCTGACAAGGACGGTCACAATCTCAGGATTTACCTCAGCAATCCTGCTTATCAGTTCATCCTGTCCCGACGGCAACTTAATATCCCGTCTGTCACTCCCCTCTGTTTCCACAGCACGGTTATTCCCGCCGACAAATAGAATAAGATCCGCTTTTTCTGCAATATCCAGAGCCTCCATTGTGAGCTTACTGACCATCAATGCTTTTTCATGTGCCTCTCTTTCCTGTTCCTCGGGGGTACTCCTGCGGAACATCCTGGCAAAATCAAAGACTTCAGGTATATAACCCTGTGCATAAAGTATCTCGGCTTTATCACCTATCCTGTCCTTCAATCCTTCCAGTGGAGTAATCTCATAAAGTGTTTTCACACCTGCACCCATACCCCCAAGGCCCATTGTCTGGGTTGCATTGGCCCCGATTACGGCAATAACAGGTTTTTTGCTTAGATCGAGAGGAAGTATACCATCATTCTTTAACAGGACAACTGCTTTGCTCGCTATATCGTATGCTATTTTCTGCTGTTCCGGTTTGGAGGTGATCTCCTTATTTGCCTGATCCGGAGGTATAGGCTCAATGGCCATTCTTACTCTTAGTATTTCACGCACACGCTGGTTAATAACCTCTTCAGGGACTATACCTGTTTTTACCGAGTCGATAAGTGCATCTCCCAAAAACCGGCTTCCGGGCATTTCAACATTTAATCCGTTTAATACTGTTTGTACTGTATGATGAGTACCACCCCAGTCGGATACTGTCATGCCTGCAAATCCCCATTGATCCCTGAGTATTTTATTCAGCAGCATGTCATTCTCTGAGCACCACCATCCGTTTACCTTGTTATAGGCAGGCATAACTCCAAAGGCATCTGCCTCTTCAACGGCTGCCCTGAACGGAGGAAGATATATCTCACGCATTGCACGCTCACCAATAATTACATTGACATTACCACGGTTATTTTCCTGGTTGTTAAGTGCATAATGTTTCAGGCATACTGCCACACCATTATCCTGTACTCCTTTTGCATATCCTACTGAAAGCTTTGAACTTAAAAAAGGATCTTCACTCAGATATTCATAAGTACGTCCGCCCGTAGGTATTCTCTGGATATTTATGGCCGGACCCAGAAGCATATCCTTGCCCCGCAACCTGGCTTCCTTTGCCATTCCCGTCCCGTATGCATATGCCAGCTCAGGACTCCATGTAGCGGCCAGTGCCGAGCCTGTCGGGAAAAATGTTGCACGGTCTTTTTCCCATCCCAGGGGAGTCCAGCTATCAGGTTCCATCTCCTCGCGGATACCGAAAGGCCCGTCAGTATATATCATATCGGCAATACCAAGTCTTTCGATCCCGGCGGAGGTAAACATATGTTTACCATGCATCATGTTTACTTTTTCCTCGAGTGTCATCTGTGCTATGATACTGTCGATCTCAGGATCATATTTCAGCAAAGCAGATTTATGTACTTTATCTTCAGCACAACTTACGAGTAATAATGTGCAAAGAACTGCACATATAAATTTATGGTTCATAGTGTGTCAATTAAGTTGTAAGTATTAAAAGGTTCTTTCAATAATTCCGATAATAGTCAAATTTAATCATTTGAACAAAACAGAGCGGTCTGATTTATGAAAAAGATTTCCCTTATGTACAACAATGTTGTATCTTTGTAAAAAAGACGCAGGACGCAGGACGCACGGCATACGACACAGGGTATTTTGCCCTGAGCCCTTCCGCTTTGCGGAACTTCGTCGCTTTGCTCCTTGTGTGCCCTGTGCCACTTTTTGGGGCTGACTTGGTTTTGACAGCATGAGGGGTGGTATGTAAGCATGCAGGATGTGGTAACACGTTCCTTAAACAGTGTTGCAAAACAATAACTGGCGAAACTAATTACGCTCTCGCTGCTTAAGCGAATAAAGTAACTTAAGCTTTATCCCGGCTCATGAGTCGGGACGGGACGTCTCCCGGGC
>CAZOZU010000106.1:0-6816 GCA_964584355.1 uncultured Rikenellaceae bacterium | reverse complement strand
AAGGAATGTTGAAAGTCAGCTTTCCTATGATTAATCCGACAGCCAGGTCTATAATTCCGATAATCAGAAAGGGCACCATTTTAGCTATTATAAAATGAGATTTTCTGACAGGAGTGACATTTATCTGCTCAATAGTACCGCTCTCTTTTTCCTTTACCATATTAAGCCCTGCAAGAATATATCCGATTGCCAGAATAAGTATTCCAAGTATACCCGGCAGCATATAATGTTTATAATTGAGCAATTCGTTATACCAGTACCTGTTGGAAACCTGTATCTGCGGGATGGATGTAAAAGTCTGGCTGCCGGCATTTTCGGCAATGATATTCATATTGTAATCACGGATAACCCCATTTAAATAAGCCCATGAGAGCTGGGCGTTTACTGCATTAATGGCATTTACAGAGACCATTAATCTGCCAGGATTCCCTATAGAGGTCTCTTCCCCGAAACCTGTTGGTATCTGAATTATTAAATCGCACTTACCTTTGTGTAATAAATTATTGGCTTCCTGCTCAGAGAAAGTTGAAAACCTGACTTTGAAAAATGTCGATCCCTCAAGTTGACTTACCAGTTCTCTCGATTCTGTTGTTAAATCTTTATCAACAATACAAAGATTAACATTCTTGATTTCAAATGTTATGGCAGGTACCAATATCAGCATCTGGATAATAGGAACACCAAAAATTGCCTTGCCGATAAATTTATCCCTGAAGATCTGAATAAACTCTTTCCTTATAAGATATAATACAGTCCTCATATTCAATGCCTTTGAATCATTGCGCACTTGAGCCGTTGTCCCTTCGCACCGTTCATCCAAGCCTTATTTTAAAGTTTCTTATACTAAGTCCTATAAATACCATGGTAAAAATTATCAGTAACAATGTTTCCTTCCAGACATACAGAAATCCCGTGCCTTTTATCATTATGTTTTTTATGATCACAATGAAATATCTCGGGGGTAATATTGCACTTACCCATCCGTATATTTTTGCCATATTCTCTATTGGGAAAATGAATCCGGAAAGCAAAACTGTTGGGAGCATCATGCCCACTAATGAGATAAATATTGCCTGCTGCATGGTTTTTGCAACTGTTGAGATTAAAATACCTAGTGAAAGGCTCATGAGAATATAGAGCATCGATTCGGCAAGAAGCAGAACCAGGCTTCCCTTAATCGGCAGGCTGAATACAAACCATGAAAGCAATAATATTATGATCACATCAACAAAAGAGAGAATAAAATAAGGAAGTACTTTGCCCAGTATAATTTGTGCCGGCTTTAGAGGTGAAACCAGCAGAACTTCCATAGTCCCGAATTCTTTTTCGCGAGTGATGGTTATAGATGTCATCAGTGCACAGATAAGGATCATTATCAGGGTAATGACTCCCGGCACAAACATATATTGGCCCTTAAGAGAAGGATTATAGAACATTCTGACTTCAGGTTGAACCAAAAGAGTTCCGGCAGCTGACGCTCCTGCCAGTTCCCTGTTGAAATCAGTTACAATCGCCGTAACATAGTTTGTGATAAGAGTTGCCATATTTGGTTCTGAACCGTCTGTGATAATACTTATACCTGCTTTGCCTTCACTGATAAGCCTCCTGCCAAAATCCTTTTCAAAGATTATTACAGCTTTAGTTTTATTCCCCCTTAATATTTTATCAATATCGTTGAAACTCAGGAGGGTTTCACTCTTCCTGAAAAAACCTGAAGAACATATTTTATCAGATATTTTTTGTGTCATCTCATCCCTGGAAAGATCGAGAAAAGCAATCTGGGCATTTTTAAGATCAGTGCTGACTACAAATCCGAACAGAAGTATCTGGATGGCAGGAATGCCGAATAATATGATCATTGTCCGGAAATCCCTGAAAATATGCAGGAACTCTTTTTTTACAAATCCCAGAAATCGTTTCATAAATTACCAGTTATATTAGATTTGGATTTTAGCCCCCCTTTAGGGGGGTTGGGGGGTCTTGCTATCCTCACAAACACCTCTTCAACCGATGCTGCATTATACTGTCTCTTCAGTTCTTCAGGAGTATCCAGGGCTACTATTTTACCTTCACTCATTATAGATATGCGGTCACAATATTCTGCTTCATCCATATAATGTGTTGTCACAAACACGGTAATTCCCATGTCAGCTGTCTCATAGATCATCTCCCAGAACTGGCGCCGGGTAATAGGATCAACTCCACCGGTAGGCTCATCGAGGAAGACTATCTTTGGTTCATGCAGAACAGCCACTGAAAAAGCAAGCTTCTGTTTTAATCCAAGCGGGATATCCGAGATTAATCTGTCTCCGTATTCCAGGAAATTGAGCTTTTCCAAAAGAGTCTCCGTCCTTTCTTTTATCAGAGCCTTACTCATCCCGTAGATGCCGCCATAAAGCATAATATTTTCTTTTACAGTCAGATCCTCATACAATGAAAATTTCTGACACATATAACCGATATTTTTTTTAATCTCTTCAGGCTGTTTCTTTGCATTAAATCCGGCAACAATAACTTCACCTGAGGTAGGTTTTGATAAACCCGATAATATCCTTATAGCAGTTGTCTTGCCTGCGCCATTTGCACCCAGAAAACCAAAGATCTCTCCCTCATAAACCTCAAAACTAAGATTATCATTGGCTGTAAAGCTTCCGAATTTTTTCACCAGATTTCTTGCCGATATGACTGTATCTCTTGTCATTTTGATATTCTTATCTTTGTGCCATTGCGCTGTTATGCCTTTATACCTTTATACCTTTCTCCATAAGCTCGAGGAACCTGTCCTCAATGCCAGCTTCAGTCTCAGTTAATACCACATCCTTGATTCCATGATTTGCCAGGTATTCAAAAAGAGTATTATCGTACTTATCGCCTGTGAAGGTTACATGAACAGAATCTCCAAAGGGGTAAGCAGTGATTGTTCCCGGAAATTCTCTAAGGGCATTTATCAGCCTGTATTTTTCAGGTGCCTTTGCCCTGAACAGTTTCCCGGTGAATCCCTGTCTTATGTTTTGAGGATTATCAATTGACAGTAATTGTCCGTCCTGTATCAGAGCCACCCTGTCGCATCTCATTGCCTCATCCATATAAGGTGTTGAAACAATTATTGTAATATTATGCTGTTGTAGTTTCTTAAGCATCTCCCAGAATTCTGCCCTCGAAACAGCATCAACACCTGTTGTGGGCTCATCAAGGACAACCAATGAGGGCCTGTGAATAAGCGCACATGACAGAGCCAGTTTCTGCTTCATGCCTCCTGACAATCTTCCTGCAAGTCTCTTCTTAAATGGTTCAATATGTGAATAGATATCAGATATAAGATCGTAGTTCTCTTTAACCGAGGTGCCAAAGACAGTTGCATAAAAATTTAGGTTTTCTTCAACCGACAGGTCCTGGTAAAGGCTGAAACGTCCCGGCATATAACCAATATTCTTGCGAAGCTCTTTAAACCCTTTTACTACATCATATCCCATAACCGTCATCTTTCCTTCATCGGGCAGCAGAAGAGTGGTAATTATCCTGAAAAGAGTTGTTTTACCTGCTCCGTCCGGACCTATAAAACCGAATATTTCAGATTCATTTACTGAAAATGTTATGTTTTCCAGGGCTAAGGTTTCCCCGAAACTCTTACTGACAGCTGATGATTCAATTATCTTCTGCATATTTTATCAGAATATTGCTTCTCCCGGCATACCTGATTTCATTGTGCCGTCATTTTTTACATCAATTGTTACAGCATAAACCAGCGTGACACGCTCTTCCTTGGTCTGGATTATTTTCGGGGTGAACTCTGCTTTATCCGAAATATGACTTATTTTACCCGGAAATGATGTGTATCCTTTCTTTCCGTCATCTACTCTGACGGTGCATTCTCCGCCTATCTTAATACTTGTCAGCTGGGCTCCGCTGACATACACTTTCAGCTTTATAAGTGTAAGGTCAGCGATCTTGACCAATGGCTTACCTGCCATTGTCATCTCCCCGGCCTCAGAATATTTTTCTATCACAGTACCCTTGAGAGGACTTTTTACATAGCTTCGTTTAAGCTGCTCATTAAGAGTTGCCTTTTTTGATTCATATACTGATAATTCTGAAGCTATTGATGATTTCTGAGTGTTGTTGGCCGCAATCTGTTTTTCCAGTACTGCTACCTGACCCGTAATATCATCATATTGTTTCTGTGTTGCCGCATCATCCTTCAGCATGATCTCAATACGGGCAATGTTTATTTTCAGATTTTCAATTTGCTGGTATAGAATATCATTCTGGGCATTTATTGAATTTATACGTGTCCTGACACTCCTCATTCCTGCATTGATCTCATCTTTCTGAAGATGGAATAGTGTTGTGTCGATAAGGGCAATTTCGGTTCCCCTGTCAATTTCAGAACCCTCAGTTACATCAAACTTAAGTATTCTGCCACTTGTCTCAGCTGAGACAAGTACCTCTGTAGCCTCAAAATTGCCATAGGCATCTGCCTCATCAGCATTGTTCCCACAGCCGGCTGCCATAAGTGCTGCAACAATTATTAATGATCTGGTTTTCATATCGTTATGTTTTATATTCAGTTTATTCTTCTTTTACCCCCCTGCCCCCCTAAAGGGGGGTTGAACCCCAACGATATTTAAATACTGGTCGGGTTTATAGCCCCCCTTTAGGGGGGGTGGGGGGTTATTCAATTTCATTTCCGTTGATATTCAAATATTCCACCTGTGCTTTTACCAGGTTTATTTTATGTATCTCATGATTTATCTGAGCCTGTTTTTCTGAATTGACCTCATTCATATATTCAGTTATGGTGATGGTTCCGTTTTCGTACTGTGACTCAGCGGTGAGAGTTATCCTATTTCTTATTGCAATAAGTTCAGAATCAGATTCAATTAGTGATTCAAGACTTGTAATCTCTGCCTGTTTTGCTTCAAGTAATCGCTTGAGATTATCAGCAAGATCATTTTTCCGGTTATCGATAATATTTTGCTGAAGATTTATTACCTTTTTTTCGTTCTTTGCTTTGTTCCAGTCGAAGATATTCCATTTTACACCGGCTCCAAGAATATAATAAGGAGCGAATTCATCTTTAAAAAAGTTGTTTCCCGGTGGATTACCATAGCCGAGTGTTGCAAAACCGAATGCCTTGGGCATTCTTTTGCTTTGTATTACCATCAGGGATGCATCAAGCTGTTTTTTCCTGAGGTCGAACATATGTAATTCCGGCCGTGATAATTCGGTATCCGTTTCTTCAGCAATTGCCGGAAGGACAAATTCTGTAGAAGTATCTATCTCTGTATCGGTGAGATCTGAAAGAATCTTCAGGAGTGCATTTTTCCGTATCTCATTTTCATTAAGCTGCTGTTCGAGTTTGATTTTTTCAGAAACAAGAACATCAATATCAGTTTTTAACAATACACCACTGGTAAGAGCAGAGTTCATTGATGAAATTCGCTTGTTGATAAGTTCGAGGTAATTGTTAAGGAGCTCTTTCTGACGATCGAGAATTAATAAACTGAAATAATAACTGTTTATCTGCTCTCTTAATTTATATATATCAGCATCGGTTTGTTTTTCATTGACAGCGAGTCCTGCTTTTTCAAGAACCCTGGCTCCCTTGATGGCACCGCCGTCGTAGATCATCTGGTTTATTTCCACCGTCACCTTATATTGCTCATGGGGAAGCGGGTCAATAAGGTCGGCTATACCGGGGATAGGTAAAGATCCAAGCATATCGGTCATGTCGATGACTGACGAGTTATAGATAAAGCTGCCATTAGCATCGAGTGTGGGCAGCCAACTCCTCATCAGGTTCTTATCATTAAGTTTCCAAATTGATGAATAGGTATCTTTTTCTCCTGCCAGCGCATTCGTCTCGGCTGCTTTGTTATAACACTCTTTAAGTGTTAAAATCTTCTGCCCCTGTGTGAAAGATATCCAGGGGATTATTAAAATGAAAATTAATAAAACTCTCTTTTTCATATTTCTTCCTTTATACTTCTTTCCAAATGATTCTAATTGTCTATTGTTTTATCCGCCGTAGCCCCAAGGATTCTGGGCGAAGGCGGGCCAACTGCCAACTATCCTTTCTTAATTGCATTTATAACAAAATCCGCCGCATACTCTTTCCTCTCCTCAATATATTCATTGAAGTCATATCCCATTTTTTCCATAATACTGACAACTATAGGCTTTGCAACAAAAGGGAATACACTCATGGCTGCAATAGAGGTCATCAGCTGCGGTATCTTCTCTTTTGTAATATGATATTTTTCCAGCTCATCCCTGTGCTGAGCTTCCAGCTCAGTCCATAGTTTATTAATGTCGATACCCTGGATGACCCTTTTAATTCTTTTGGGATTACGATGGAATTCGTTCATCAGGAATCCCGGCAACCGGGGATTCTGTTGCAGGAAAGCAATATGCTCTTTGAAGAAGAACCTGATCTTGTCATCAAGCGAAAGATTTTCATCAAATAAAGGAGCAAATTTTTTAAACATCTGTCCGGCTATCTTTTCAAAGACAGCATTGAACAAGTGTTCCTTTGTCCTGTAATAATAATGAAGAAGCGACTTGTTGATACCAGCATGTTCAGCAATCTCCTTCATGCGGGCTCCATCCATCCCTTTTTCAATAAAAACCTCTGTTGCCGATTCAAATATTTTCTCCTCGGTATGTTTATCTTTTTCTGTCATTATTATTAACCATTTGATTTAACACAATAATTAAACCATGTAGTTTAACCAATTGGTCAAATATAAGCCATATTTTTATTAAATGCAAACTTTTTTGAAAAAAAGTTGGACTAAAGTCCGGCGTTAGCATAAC
>CAZOZU010000105.1:0-6863 GCA_964584355.1 uncultured Rikenellaceae bacterium | reverse complement strand
TGTCTCAGGGACAAGGTTATTGAAACAGAACAGCTTGTTGACCTGGTTGTAGGACCAGATGCGTACCGGTCATTACCACTGCTTATTGAAGATGCTGAATCAGGCCATAAAGCTGTAAATGTATTGTTATCGCGTGAAGAGACCTATGCCAATATTTCGCCGGTAAGGATGGATAAGAATGGGGTAACATCATTTGTGGCGATTATGAGAGGCTGCAATAATATGTGCTCATATTGTGTGGTTCCTTTTGTAAGAGGAGCTGAAAGAAGCAGTAATCCTGAATCTGTATTAAGGGAAGTAAAACATTTATTTCAATCAGGTTACAGAGAGGTGACACTTCTCGGACAAAATGTCGATTCCTACTTATGGGAGAATAATAGTGAAATTATGCATTTTCCGCAGCTCCTGAAGGAAGTTGCTTTAATTGATCCATTGTTAAGGGTCAGGTTCTCAACATCACATCCAAAAGATCTCTCAGATGATCTGTTAAAGGTAATCGCACAACATGAAAATATCTGTAAACATATTCATCTTCCTGCCCAAAGTGGCAGCACACGGATACTGAAGCTCATGAACCGGGAATACACAAGAGAATGGTATATGGACCGGGTCAGGGCAATACGGACTATTATTCCAGGGTGTTCAATATCAACCGACATGATAGCAGGTTTTTGTTCTGAAACTGATGAGGATCATAAAGCATCTCTGTCACTTATGGAATGGGCTGGTTTTGATTTTGCATATATGTTCAAATATAGTGAAAGGCCGGGGACAAAAGCAGCAAGGAGATTAAAGGATGATGTTCCGGATAACATAAAAAGCTCAAGACTGAACGAAATTATTGCACTGCAAAATACTCTTTCGGCAAAATCAAAGAGGGAAGATGTAGGAAAAGTATTTGAAGTGCTTGTTGAAGGATTTTCAAAAAGATCCGAAGATCATTTATCGGGACGTACATCACAAAACAAGATTGTTGTATTACCAAAAGAGAACAGGAAGAGCGGAGATTATGTAAAAGTGAGAATTGACAGATGTACATCCGCCACATTGATAGGTGAAATTGAACATTAACATAAAAATTGTTTATATTTAATAATCAATAAAAACAAAACTGTATTAAAAGTGCCATGAAACTCAGATTATTTTTTCTGCTGATCATTTCTATATTTATTGTCCCGAACACGGAGGCTCAGAAATCAAACAGGAAATTCACCATTTCGGGATACATCATGGATACAGAAAAGAATCCCATTAGCGGGGCATTAATCTTTATTGACTCCAGAAACACCGGAAAAGTCACTGATTCAGAGGGCTTCTATAAGATAAAAGTAAAGTCTGATGCAGAGATCATTACAGTACTGACTATGTATGGTATTGCAGCAGAGGCACCCATTTCAGGACGAACATCTATTAATCTTATACTTGAAAAGTCATCACCCGTTAGTAGTCAGGTACAGAATAAAGAAAAGACTGATGATGTAGTGGATATAGGATATGGAGTTGTTAAAAAAAAGGATCTTACTTATTCGGTGAGTAAAACAAATATAACCGAAAAAGATTATTCATCATATACTAATATTTATGATCTCCTTCGTGCTACAGTACCGGGGATACAGGTATCAGGGAAAAAAATATATATCAGGGGAATATCGACATTAAATGCCAGTACTGATCCCTTGTTTGTTGTTAACGGCAGCATTACAGAGTCGATTGATAACATACAACCTGTCGATGTAAAATCAATTCAGGTTCTGAAAGATGCTTCGGCATCAATCTATGGAGTAAGAGGATCGAACGGAGTTATTCTGATTAATACAGTAAAAGCCGGAGACAGATAAATTTCAATTTTTATTTTTGGGAATGTATTTTATCTGCAGTTCATCCATCTGTTTCGTTGAGATGTGGGAAGGTGTGTCCAGCATGACATCACGTCCGGAATTGTTTTTCGGGAATGCAATAAAATCACGGATAGAGTCCTGACCCCCGAACATTGCCACCCATCTGTCGAACCCGAAAGCAATTCCTCCATGTGGCGGAACACCATACTTAAAAGCATTCAGCAGAAATCCAAATTGTTCATCGGCCTCTTCCTCAGTGAATCCCAACACTTTAAACATTAGTCTTTGAACAGAATCATCATGTATTCTTACAGAGCCACCTCCTATTTCCACCCCGTTGATAACAAGATCATAGGCGTTCGCTCTTACCTTTCCCGGATCTTTTTCCATAAGGTGAATATCTTCCGGTTTTGGTGAAGTAAAGGGGTGGTGCATGGCAAAGAAACGTTTCTCCTCCTCATCCCATTCAAGCAAAGGAAAGTCAACCACCCATAAAGGCACAAATGACTCTTTGCTCCTTAGTCCAATCCGGTTGCCCATCTCCAGTCTCAACTCCGACAGTGCTGTTAATGTTGCCAGCTTGTCTCCTGCCATAATGAGAATAAGGTCTCCTTTTTTTGCATTCATTGCATCAACCCACTTTGTAAGCTCTTTTTGTGAATAGAATCTGTCGACTGATGATTTCAGTAAACCATCCGCTCCATATTTAACATATATAAGTCCTTTAGCACCAACCTGGGGGCGTTTTACAAAATCCGTAAGTTCGTCGATCTGTTTTCTGCTATATTCTGAACAGCCTTCAGCACATATAGCACCAATATATTCTGCACCATCAAAGACCTGGAATCCGTATCCTTTAACAAGATCTGTCATCTCGCTGATTTTCATTTCGAACCGGAGATCCGGCTTATCGGTACCATAAGTTTCCAGTGCCTCAAGGTATGGTATCTTCCTGAAAGATTTATTTAATTCAATATTCTTTATCTGTTTGAAAAGATATTTAGCGAGACCTTCAAATGTTTCAAGGATATCATCTCTTTCAACAAATGCCATTTCACAGTCAATCTGTGTAAATTCAGGCTGCCGGTCAGCCCGAAGATCTTCATCACGGAAACATTTGACGAGCTGAAAGTAGCGGTCAAATCCTGCTACCATCAGTAATTGCTTTAGTGTCTGTGGTGATTGGGGAAGGGCATAGAAGGTCCCCGGTTGCATCCTGCTGGGAACTACAAAGTCACGTGCACCCTCAGGTGTCGATTTGATAAGGGCGGGGGTTTCAATTTCCAGGAATCCTATGGAATCCAGGTATTTACGAACCTCTCTTGCAATATTGTGGCGAAGAATGATATTATTCTTTACTGAATTCCGGCGCAGGTCAAGATACCTGTATTTCATCCTTAACTCTTCACCACCGTCAGTATCTTCCTCAATAGTGAAAGGAGGTATTTCGCTCTGGTTAATAATATTCAGATCACTTACTTCTATTTCAATTTCCCCTGTTGGTATTTTAAGGTTTTTATTACTTCGCTCCCTTACTTTTCCCTTTGCCTGCACTACAAATTCGCGACCCAGTTTCCTCGCCTGTTTACACAGTTTGTCATTGGTTTCCATGTTAAAGATAAGCTGTGTTATCCCATACCTGTCACGCAGGTCAATAAAGGTCATTCCGCCAAGGTCTCTTGACCGCTGAATCCATCCACATAATTTTACTTCTTTTCCTGAATCGTTCAGCGTAAGCTCTCCACATGTGTGTGTTCTGTACATAAGCTTTGGTTTAGTTAAGCAAAAGTAAGAAAATTTGAGGATCGTGGATATGAAATAATTTCTTCTTACTTTTAGGTTTCTCAACGCATAGAAATGAAAGAGACCAAACATGAACGATTCATGCAGGCGGCTTTGGAAGAGGCCAGGAAAGCCCTTGACAAACAGGAGATTCCTGTCGGAGCTGTTGTGGTTTGCAATGATATAATAATAGCAAGAGCTCATAACCTTACCGAAACTTTAAAAGATCCTACCGCACATGCTGAAATGCAGGCTATCACTGCTGCAACAAACTGGCTCGGCGGAAAATATCTTACAGGTTGCACTATTTATGTCACCCTTGAACCGTGTGCCATGTGTGCAGGAGCAATAGGTTGGAGTCAGGCTGCAGCTCTTATTTATGGTGCTGAGGATGAAATGAAAGGATTTACAAAAATCAGCAGCAAACTGCTTCATCCCAAAACAAAAGTATCGGCAGGTATTATGGTGAAAGAGTGCAGTGACATTTTAGTCGGTTTCTTTAAAATCCGCAGGTGAGGTTATTTGAAAAAAACCACTTAAGTTTACTTAAAATTTATTACTATGACTTTCGATAACAGTAAAACAATCATTGGAGTCAGAATCAAACTATTTGCTGCTACAATTCTGTTCCTGGCCTATATTGCCCTGACATATGCAGCAAAGTTGATAAAATTCCCGCTGTTGGGGTTGAACGATACAGCCTGGACAATTATCCTGGTTGCTATATATCTGGTAATTGTTTTTATACCGATGATTCTTAATTACCAGTTTGTTTTCTTTTCTGATGAGGGAGAAAATATCGTATTCAGATATTTTACAGCCGGCATTGTGGGTGGAAAAAAGAATTCTGTTGAAATAAACAAAAGAGCATTTAAAGGATATAAAACCGAATCAAAATATTTTGGCCTTATACGTAGTGTGATTTTATTCCAGAAGATTGGTGAGGGAATAGCAAAATATCCGCCAGTATATATAAGTGCATTAAAACGTGATCAACGATCCAAATTATTTGCCACACTTAACAAGTATGTTCCTGAAGAGTGAGTTTTGCCCTCAGATATTATGAGTTAAATCATATTTAATGAATAAAGTAGAACTGATCTTTGATGAAATAATATCGACAGAGTAAAAAGTTGGCAATTTACAGTTTGCAGTTGGCAAGAGTAAGTTGCCAACTGTTTACTGCCAACTGCCAATTTACAACACCAGTTACATGTACTTAATTTTGCTTACACAATAAATTGAATTAATAACCTATAAGATTCTATTATCATGAATGTAGATAAAATAATGAACAACCTGGAGAAGAAGCATCCGGGTGAGGTTGAATATTTACAGGCTGTCAGAGAGGTCGTTGAATCCATAGAGGAGGTATATAATGAAAATCCCCAGTTCGAGACAGCCAACATTATTGAAAGGATCGTTGAACCTGATCGTATATTTACTTTCAAGGTGCCCTGGATTGATGATGAGGGAAATGTCATGGTAAACCTTGGATACAGGGTGCAATTTAATAATGTTCTCGGCCCTTATAAAGGGGGACTTCGTTTTCACCCAAGTGTAAATCTTTCTATACTCAAGTTCCTTGGTTTTGAACAGACTTTCAAGAATGCCCTTACAACCCTTCCAATGGGAGGTGGTAAAGGCGGATCCGATTTTGATCCTAAGGGAAAATCCGCAGGTGAGGTCATGCGTTTCTGCCAGGCTTTCATGATCGAACTCTGGAAATATATAGGATCTGAAACTGATGTTCCGGCTGGTGATATTGGCGTGGGAGGTCGTGAAATAGGTTATCTGTATGGTATGTACAAGAAACTCAAGGGAGATCATACCGGAGTCCTTACCGGCAAGGGAACAAACTGGGGAGGATCACTTATCAGACCCGAAGCAACCGGTTTTGGAGGAATCTATTTTGCACAGGAGATGCTTGCATCTAAAAATGAATCATTCGAGGGCAAGAGTGTCGCAATATCAGGTTTCGGTAATGTTGCATGGGGTGCGGCACTCAAAGTAACTGAACTGGGAGGAAAAGTTGTTACTATCTCAGGGCCAGATGGTTATGTATATGATGCAGAAGGAATCTCAGGAGGAAAGATTGAATATATGCTTGAGTTACGCGCATCAAATCAGGATATCGTCAAGCCATATTCATATGCATTCGAAGGAGTTGAATTTCACGAAGGAAAGAGGCCATGGGAAAAAAAAGTTGATATTGCCCTTCCCTGTGCAATACAGAATGAACTAAATGGCGATGATGCAGCCTCTCTTATCAATAACGGTGTTCTGCTGGTAGCTGAAATATCAAATATGGGCTGTACACCTGAAGCAGTTGAGGCATTTCACAAAAATAAAATACTCTTTGCTCCTGGTAAAGCAGTAAATGCCGGTGGTGTTGCCACATCGGGACTTGAGATGACACAAAATGCCATGAAACTGAAATGGAACAGGCAGGAGGTAGATAGAAGACTACATGAAATTATGAGTGATATTCATGAACAGTGTGTGAAATATGGTAAACAGGCAGATGGTTACATTGATTATGTAAAGGGTGCAAATATTGCTGGCTTTCTTAAGGTTGCAAATTCTATGCTGGATATGGGGGTAGTGTAACCCCCCGGTCAACAGCCGGCCGGCTGTTGACTACCCCCCTGAAGGGGGGTTAAAAACCCACCATTAAAAATTAAATGCATCTATAAAAAATATTTAGCCCTTTAGGGGGGATGGGGGGTTTTTTATTATATTTACATGTCTCAATTCTTTGTGCTATGCCGGAAGAAATTTTGTTGAAACATAAGATCGCCTTAGGTCTTATACCCCGCATTGGCGATATTAATGCCCGTAAACTTGTTTCACACTTCGGCAGTGTAGAGGGCATTTTCAATGAATCATACAGGAACCTCACCAGGATACCTGGTATAGGTTCTGGCCTTGCAAAATATATCAGCGATCGTTCATATCTCGATATCGCTGAAAAAGAGGCTGAATATGTTACTAAAAATAATATCAGGACATTCTTTTATCTCGATAATGACTATCCTTACAGGCTTAAGCAGTGTGACGATTCTCCGGTTGTTTTCTTTTTTAAAGGTAACTGCGACCTTAATACAGCCAAAATACTGAGTGTTGTTGGTACCCGAAGCGCTACAACAGGGGGAAAAGAGATATGTGAAAAGATCATTTCCGGCCTTGCCGAAGGACATTCCGATCTTATGATTGTGAGCGGACTGGCATACGGTATTGATA
>CAZOZU010000104.1:3808-6863 GCA_964584355.1 uncultured Rikenellaceae bacterium | reverse complement strand
TTAATCCCTGATCTTCAGTGTGTATAAACAGAGTATCCCCGGTATATTTACCATAGCCTCCACCTGTTCCTATCCATAGGTTATTCTGATGATCGACTAAAAGGTCATTTATTCTTAAATCAGGAAGGAGGTAGTTATACTCAAATCCTGTAAGATTTGTACCATCAAAAATATTGATCCCATTGTTTGTCCCTATCCAAATCTTATTTTTGAATTTCGTTATCGTTGTGGCTCCGACATCATTTAATCCTTGCGGAAGGGAAAAGGATCTCTGTTTTGTAATCTTTTCATCCTCTCTTTTAAAACACGTAAATCCTGTTTCAGTGGCTGTATAAAGTTTATCATCTGATTCGACATACATGCTAAAAACCTGATTACCAGACATCCCCTCCGCAGTACTATATTCAAGGAATTTTTCATCATCGAACATAAGCGCTCCCTGGCCAAATGAGGCAAACCATGTATTACCTTCGTGGTCTTGCATTATATTAAGTATCTGGTTTGAAGGAAGTCCGTTATCTCTTGAAAAACTACCTGCCACCTTGTTATCCAAAAGTCTTATGATTCCATTATCATTAGTTGCAAGCCAAATCTCACCATTCTCTCTTGATAATATATCCCATACGGTAAGCCCCGGATATTTTTGATTTATTGGTGAAGTCACTATTTCATATTCACTGTTTTTATTTTTTCTGGATGCATGGAAAACACCTTTACCATAGCTTCCAATCCAGAATTCATCATTAGCTCCAGGCTCAATTGACAGCATCAATTCGTCAGGAATATAATGATCCTCAATATTTTCAATAGTCAATGTGTCGGATTGGGAAAAGTCAAGGATGTTTACACCATTTCCCATCGCAAGCCAAAGCCTTTTGTTGGAATCTTCATATATATCAAAAACAAAATTACTGATGAGACCATCTCCAACGGTGAAATTTGTAACCGAAAGAGAATCATCATTACTTATAGCGACCAATCCGTAGAAATTTGTTCCAACCCAAATGATGCCGTTGCTTCCCTCTGTTATGCTTGGGATAGATGTTTCAGTTAATGTCGGTTCATCAGTAAAAGCAGTAAAATTTTCACCATCATATAGTGTCAGTCCATTAACTGTCCCTATCCAGATATTACCCTTGCTGTCCTCAAAAAGAGTTCTTATTATATTATCTGACAGTCCATCAGTTTTGGTAAAAATTTCAAATTTGTTTCCATCAAATCGTGCAAGTCCGCCTCCGTCTGTGCCCATCCATAAATAACCTCTCGAATCTTCTATTATGCAATAAATTGAAGACTGGGGAAGACCTTCCTCCACTGAGTATTTTCTGAAGAAATATTGCTGGGAATTTGATTCTGCCTGAAACAGCATAAATAATGAAAAGAAAACAAGGATTTTCCTGTACATGATAATGACCGGATTGATGGGTTTCTGTAAAGATAATCAATTATTACCATGGAAACACATAGAGGCTATATCAGAAGTCAATTATGATATAGCTTCTTCCTGTCTCTATATAAGGGTATTATTTCAGCATGAAAATGAATTGACCTCCTTCGTCTCCTGTATTTCTTATAGGACTGTACGCCGGTGTCTGGGATGAATTATTAAATACCGGAATCTTCAGAGATTCAAAAACCTGATTTGCATCAAGGTATTTTTCTGAATTATTTTCCAGAGCACGCAGGAAATAGTATGCAAATACTGAATGGCCTTCCCTACCTTTATCCATAACCGGCTCAACACCGCCTGATGTAAGTGCTTTCCTGCTGTTCAGGGAATATACTTTCTGGTAATATTTTGTCGAATTTTCGTAAGGTATTGTCATCGTTTTCCCCCTGAAAATATCACCACTGAAGCAGGCATCCGTGACAAGAAGTGTATGTTTTGAGTTTATACCTGAAAGAAATGACCGGATATCCTCATTGGAAATATACCTGGATATTGTTTTGGAGTTTGCATCAATCGGTACCCAGAATCCCTTATCCATATTCTCAAGGTATTCCCCGTGCCCGGAATAATAAATAAAGACATTGTCGTTGGATTTTACATTTTGCATTAGCCATTCAAATTCCTTGAGAATATTGTCGCGGGTGGCATCATTATCAAATAATGTCTTAAGGTATTGAAATTTATATTTTGATGAGAGTGTTTCCGCCACTCCTTTGGCATCATTAACGGCATTCATCAAACGAGGCCAGTCACCCGCATACTGATCAATCCCTACGATAAGGGCATAATACTCTCCTACCTGCACAGATTTCATTGCCTGAGCTACATTCAATCCTTTCAGAGGATCATTACCTCCCCGGTAATCACTGTAAGTCTGGGCTAATGTTTTGTCAATTGCATTTGTAACAGGTTTATCAACCGCTACAGCAAGCAACAGATCATTAACATTTGTGATATCGGCTCCTGTTACTTCGAAACTTATCGGAATTATGGTGTCAGTATATTCTTTATTTGCGAAAAACTGAAGGGTCAGAAGCTCCTCTTCGCCGGCCTTAAGAGACTCAACTCTTTCATAATCGAGTACTTCAACATTTGGCGGCACTCTATATCTAATCGATAAGCTTGTAGCATCTTTATCCCCCACATTTGTGACATTAACTTTAAGTGTGACTGCCTTCCCTATTGCTACTTTATCACTTCTGGTAACAAACTCGTAGTCCATTATCAGGACTTTTGACTTTTCAGCCTTTACCTCATCAAGATATACTATATCAATATGATCGATCATAATTGTGGAGTTATCACCGACCTGAAATCCTACAAGGTTACCGAAAAAGGGTTCAAAAGGCATTGTATGGACAAGCTTCTCGTTCAAAAAGAAATAATAGTTATCCGCTATTTTTCTAACGGTAATTTTATTAAAGGCATACCTGTTAACATGATCCGAAATAGTGAAAGGGACATAGTCCGAAAATACTCCGTCATATTTGTCAATTGTGAAATGACCGCCCCCGGTCAGAAGAAAATCGTATTGCCGTACAGGATTAACCGATTTTCCCCATTGAAGGCCATAGGCTTTATCCATTTGTCCTTCAACAAACCGCA
>CAZOZU010000104.1:0-3798 GCA_964584355.1 uncultured Rikenellaceae bacterium | reverse complement strand
TTAACTGCTGTTAATAAGAACAATATTGAGTTTCCCATTGAACTTTCAATTTCAAAGTCACGATTCTGATCAATAAGAATCGGGAGAAGATCTTCCTTAGACTTTGTAGTCAGTGACTGGAATACAAGGTGACCATCTTCAATGGTTTCCGACCAGCTGTTTTCTTCTATTCCCAGCAGCCAGTAATTGTTAAACTTGCTAAAATCATCCTGAAGGATTATTTGAGTTTTCAAACCGCTGCTGAAGCTATAGTAAGCAGGTGTTTGTTTTTCCTGAGCAATAATGACAGCATTCAACAGGAAACAAAGAAATACTAATAATAACCTTTTTTGTGACATGATACCTATCTTATCTTTATAATTATAAAATAATCAATTAAAGTTACGACATTTTATAGAGATGATTCATTTCAGTGGTTATTTTTTGACTTATGGTAGTATCCTTTAGGTTAAAATAGCCCATAGTTACATAAACAGAAGGAAAAATATAATATTTCATAAACGTGTTGTGCGGTTGAAATACTTGTAGTCATCAAAAACAGCATGTTTTTCATCATAGCTTTCCCTCCCTTAATCAAACAAATCAAAAAAAACTTGCATTCATATTTAAATGGTCGTAAATTATGAGGTTTTTCATTTTCTTACTTAAGCCTGTATATCTTAATGAGAAATAATTCTTCAAAAAGACTTTTATTACAATCAGTCCTTTTAGTATTGGTAATTAACCTGTATCCTCAAAATTTTGTTGAACAAACAGATATAACATTACAGGGCGTTACTGATGGTTCAGTTGCCTGGTGTGATTACGACAGGGACGGCGATCTGGATGTTTTGGTGACCGGAGACGGGATTTCTAAGATATACCGTAACGATGGCAGCAATACATTTAATGAACAAACCGAAATAATTCTGGAAGGAGTACATTCCAGTGCAGCAGCCTGGGGTGATTATGATAAAGACGGTTACCCGGATATCCTCTTAACAGGTAATGACGGTTCCGGACCGGTTTCAAAAATATACCGTAATAATGGGAATAACACCTTTACGGAGCAAACAAGTCTAGTGTTGCAAGGTATTTCCGAGGGTTCCGTATCCTGGGGTGATTATGACAATGATGGCGATCCGGATATATTATTTACGGGAAACGGATCTTCAGGGATCTATAGTAATAATGGTGATAATACATATACTTATCAAAATGGTATTATTCTTAGTGGAACAGATAATGGTTCTGTCGCCTGGGGTGATTATGACAGGGATGGGGACCTGGATATTTTAATAGCAGGTTGGGGAAATGCAAGTATCTTCAGAAATAATGGGGATAACACTTTTTCTCAGCAAACAAGTATAAATCTATGGGGAATTCATAACAGCTCAGTGGCCTGGGGCGATTCTGATAATGATGGTTTCCTTGATATTTTATTGACCGGATGGGATGGTGACAATCGGATATCAAAAATCTATCTCAATAATGGAGATAACAGCTTCGAAGAACAAACCGGCATTGAATTAACAGGAGTAGATAATGGTTCTGTAGCCTGGGGCGACTATGACAATGATGGTTACCTGGATATTTTATTGACTGGCTGGCATTCCGATGCAGGGGTTGCCAAGGTATATAAAAACAATGGTAACAACACCTTTTCTGAACAAACGGATGAAATCCTGACATCTGTTTATAATAGTTCAGTAGCCTGGGGTGATTATGACAATGACGGTAAACTCGACATATTATTATCAGGAGATACGGGTAGTGGTTATGTAACCCTTATATATAAAAATGGTACAGGGACAGCAAATAGTGCCCCGGCAGCACCAACAGGATTGTCCTCATCCTCGGATGATACATCCGTCACCCTTCAATGGAACCCGGTAACCGGTGATGCCACTCCTGCAGATGGAATGAGTTACAATATACGAATCGGTACAACTCCGGGTGGAAATGAAATTGTATCTCCTATGTCACTGGCCTCAGGATCGCGGCTCCTGCCTGCATTGGGTAATGTTCAGGTCAATAACCAGTTCATCCTGAAGAATCCCGAAAAAACAAATTACTACTGGAGTGTTCAGGCTATAGATAACGGATTCATGGCAGGCACCTTTGCTGCAGAACAAGAATTCAGCTTCTCCGTTTCGCTGCAGGCCTCAAATATCTTTGCCGATAGTATTGAACCTTCATCATTACAACTGAGCTGGACAAGGGGTAACGGTTCGGCTTGTGCAGTTTTCGCCAAACAGGGTGACAGCGGATCAGCCACTCCTCAGAATAGTACTGAATATGCTGCTGACCCTGCATTTGGCACCGGTGATGAAATCGATGCAACAGGATGGTATTGTGTTTACAACGGAGCAGGCTCATCTGTAAAGGTTACAGGTCTGGAAGTACTAACGGATTATATATTTCATGTAATAGAATATGATACAGGACATGCATATTATACCCAGACAGGACAGGACAATCCATCCGTTGTACAAACAAATGCGTTCTCAGAACTGTCAGGCTTATCACTCCAGACAGTAAGTAACAGCACATCCCTCTGGGGCGATTATGATAATGATGGGGATCTCGATATCTTACTCACCGGCGACGGCTATTCAAAAATATACAGTAACGATGGCAGTAACACATTCAATGAACAAACCGGAATTGATCTGGAAGGAATCTGGGATGGTTGCGCAGACTGGGGCGATTATGACAACGACGGGTATCTCGATATACTCCTGACAGGAGAAAGCAGTTCAGGAGCAATTTCCAAAGTATACCACAACAATGGTAACAGCACATTTACTGAACAAACAGGAATTGTTTTGCAGGGAATGGCAAATGGTTCTTCATGCGTATGGGGTGATTATGACAATGACGGAGACCTTGATATCTTATTGACTGGAGACGGGTATGCAAGAATTTATCGCAATAACGGTGATAATACTTTTACCTGGCAAACAGGTATAAACCTGCAGGGTGTTTCCGGGAGTACGGTAGAATGGGGTGATTATGATAACGATAGTGACCTTGATGTTTTATTGACTGGAAATAACAATTCAAGAATCTACCGTAATAATGGTGATAATACCTTTACCGAATTGAACGATTTGCCATTGCATGGTGTTAATTGGGGCTCAGCAGACTGGGGTGATTATGATAATGACGGCTGGCTGGATATTCTGCTTGCAGGAAATGGAGATTCGAAAGTGTACCGTAATAACCAGGATGGCACTTTTGAAGAACAAACCGGGATAACCCTGGAGGGGGTGAATCAAAGCTATGCTGCCTGGGGTGATTTTGATAATGACGGATACCTCGATATCTTATCGTCTGGTTACGATAATACCGGGAGATCTGCGAAAGTATACCACAATAACGGTAATAACACCTTTACAGAACAACCGGGAATAAGTCTTACTGGTGTAGCTCATGGTTCAGTCGCATGGGGCGATTACGACAATGACGGGAAACTCGATATCCTTTTGACAGGCAGTGCCACTTACGGATCAATAGCAAAAATATACCGGAACTATATCCCGTCATCAAACAGTGCACCGGCAACACCTGATGGATTATCATCAGGCTCTGACGACACATCGGTAACACTTCAATGGAACCAGGTAACCGGTGATGCTACTCCTTCTGAAGGAATGAGTTACAATGTACGTATTGGCACAACTTCCGGGGGCAATGAAGTGGTTTCAGCAATGTCGCTGGCCACCGGGGAACATTTATTGGCTGGCATGGGGAATGCCCGTTCCAATGCACAGTTTATTCTGAAAAATCCTCAAAAGACAACTTATTACTGGAGTG
>CAZOZU010000103.1:538-6893 GCA_964584355.1 uncultured Rikenellaceae bacterium | reverse complement strand
CGCCAGAGCTACAAGACAACTGGCTCAGATACTCCTGGGTAAAGCCTACCTGTGGCAGGAGAAGTACAGTGAGGCTGCAACACAATTTACTGCAGTTATTACCAGTGGCTTGTATGAATTGATTCCCGATTATGAAAATATATGCCGCCAGGTTCAGGATTTCGGACCGGAACAGGTATGGGAGATTGTCGGACTTAATGATCCGGCAAATGCTTTTACCGGAGCATCGTCAGGTATCCTGATGAATATGCTCGGATGGCGCGGAGATCATATGAATATGGCAGGATACTTTGCAGGCTTGCATAATATCCATTATGGCGGCTGGGGATTTATGAATGCAACACCTGAAGTATATCAGGCATTTGTCGATATGGAAGGTGTAAACGGTTTCCGGCTCAACAGCACTGTCAAAACATATCAGGAGGTGCTTGATATATGCCCGGTTCCCGGATTAGAGATAACTGTTGGACCCCAGGGCCTTTACGGCCATTCAGGTATCTTTAGCTGGAAACACCGTATACTCGGAAGTGAAGCTATAGAAGGAGGATTTGGCTATGCATGGCATATGAACTGGCATTATATAAGATATGCTGAAGTGTTGCTGCTTGGCGCTGAAGCAAGTCTCATGGCAGGCGATCAGGCTACAGCCCATAATTATATCAACCAGATACGTACACGTGCACAGCTTCCTACTCTCGGTTCGGTTACCCTTGATGATATCAAGAAGGAAAAAAGGCTTGAACTGTGGAACGAGTGTGTCAGGTATCTCGACCTCATCCGCTGGGGAGATGCTGCTGAGGCTCTTGCTGACAATGGTGAACAGATACCGACATTCTGGGGCTTTAAAAGTGATGGCGTAAGCGATAGTATTACATATCCGCATTCAAATGCCGTTTATGGATTTAAAGTCGGAAAACATGAATTATTGCCATTCCCGGAACATGAAATAATGGTTAATCCAAATCTTGAACAGAACCCTGGCTGGTAATTGTAATAAGCCGGTTCTGTAACTATATGATTAATAAGAACGTACCATCGATCCATTCTCTGATATTAATTTAAATGGCTTAATGGTACGTTCTTTTCTAATAAAACAGGAATCCTATGATAGTAAATCATAGTGATTCTTTATAGATATTTTAGGCACTCATATAACCAGGAGCAAGTATCTGGATGGGCTGCCTCCTAAAAACAATTGGGTTAAAACCAAATACTTATGAAAAAAAATTTATTTCTGCCTGCCCTGTGTATTGCACTGCCATTATTTTTAAATGCTCAGACTCCCGGCGTAAAGAAAGATGCACTCCCGATAATTGATATTCATGTTCACTCTATATCAATGGGTTCGTTTCAAATGGGAGACATGTGTCCATGGTTCCTGGAAGAGATGCCGGGTACAGATCCGAAAACGGGTATGTCTTTCCCGTCAAAAGATTGCGTGGATCCGTGGAAACCCGCAAAAAATGATGATGAACTGACGGAAGCCTTTCTGGAAACAATAGAACGTCTGAATATTACTGCAGTAGTATTCTGCGATAATCCTAAAATGCTGTACAGGTGGAAAAAAGCAGCTCCCAACCGTATAATTCCAGGTATCGGAGTCAGTACACCTCAGGATATAACAGTAGAGGCAATGCGCGATTCGTTGTCATCAGGTTTTTATAAGGTGATGTCGGAATGTGCACCACAATACCAGGGAATGTCACCCAGTGACATGTCACTTGATGCATATTTTGCCATTGCTGAAGAGCTGGATATTCCGGTAGGTATACATATGGGAACCGGAGGTAACGGTATGACCAATATTATGGGTACAAAATATCGTGCTGCCATGGGCAATCCACTGGAACTGGAAGACCTGCTTCACAGGCATCCTAAATTAAGAGTATGGATTCAGCATGCCGGATATCCTTTTACTGATGAACTGATTGCAGTAATGGGCTGGAATGCATATGTTTTCCTTGATATATCAGGATTCATATGGAGCTATCCGCTTGAGGAAATTCATATGGTCATAAAAAGACTCGTGCAGGCAGGTTTTGGAAGACGGATAATGTACGGAACAGACTTTATGGGATACCCGAAAATGATAGAAGCATCAATAGGAGTTATTCAAAATGCCAGTTATCTGACTGAAGAGCAGAAACGGGATATTTTATATAATAACGCTGCCAGATTCCTTCGAATAGATGAAATAAATGGGAAATAGTAACTTTATAAAAAAAATGATATGAGAAAATTTAAAAATTCAGTTTTACTTCTGATGGCTGTACTATTATTTACTACTGTAAATATACATGGTCAGAAGTTAAAAACAGGACCCCAGGATCTCTCATTCTTCTCAAAAGTAGATGAGACTGATCAGCCTTATGCTGTGTATATCCCGAAGAATTTTGATGAATCCAGGAAATATCCCCTGGTGGTCTTTTTGCACGGGGCATGGTCGAATCACAGGCTTGGTTTACGTCGTGCCTTCGGACAGGGAAATATACAGGGAGAGGATTTTATTAAACCCGGTAATGTTCCGGTTGAAACCGATCTTGAATCTACAAGGTACTGGCCTGAGCTTAAGGATGTTGACTGCATTGTTGCTGCACCTTACGCAAGGGGTACTGCAGGCTACCAGGGAATACCTGAACAGGATGTCTATGAGATGCTCAATGACCTGAAAAGCCGTTTTTCAATTGATGAAGACCGGATATATCTTACCGGATTGTCGATGGGAGGGGGAGGAACAATATGGCTTGGTCTTACACGACCCGATATTTGGGCAGCAATAGCACCCTGCTGTCCGGCACCACCTGACGAATCAGCAGAACTGGCTTCAAATGTTTCAAACCTACCGGTTCACCTGTTTGTTGGTGATAAGGATTTTCTCCATAAAACTACTCTCGACTGGAAAGCAAAATTTGAAAAAGTAACACCTGAGGTTAGCTATATCGAATACCCGGGAATAGGGCACAACAGCTGGGAATATGCCTATAAAGACGGTTTTATTTTCGAGTGGTTCTCGCAGTTTAAAAGAGAACTCTTCCCAGAACAGGTAAAATTTAACACAAAATGTTATAAGTATAATAAAGCCTACTGGATAAAGTTTGATGACCTTACACCGGGGACACTAGCATCTATCGATGCACAATTCATTGCAACAAACAACATTGAAATATCCACAAGCGGTCTTGAAGCATTTACACTCAACCTCGAAGGACATCCGATGTTCAATCCGGGTAAAAAAGGATCTGTTACACTCGATTCGAAATCATTTACCTTCAAAACCTCTGATGCTGTTTCATTTATGAAAGAAGACGGCCTTTGGGTCAATAAGAAGTTTACACCGGGACTGACAGCAAAACAGCTAGGGGCCGAAGGGCCACTATCTGCAGCCGTCAGCAGTAACCATGTTTATGTTTATGGCACTGAAGGAGATCTTTCACAGGAAGTGATTGCTGAAAGAAGAGCTGCTATTGCTTCATTGGCCGACTGGTCAGGAATGGGAGGAAGAATAATGGTATTCCCGCGGGTGATAGCCGATAGAGAGGTACGGCAGAGCGATTATGAAACATCCAACCTGATTCTCTTCGGAACCAAGGAGACTAATTCGGTAATTGCAAAATTTGCCGATAAGCTGCCGGTACATCTTAATCCTGATGCTGCAAAGGATTATGGCCTTGTTTATATTTTCCCCCTAAATAACCATTATGTAATAATAAATTCAGGATTTCCATGGTGGACACCTCCCAAACAGACTGAAGGACAGGGAGGAATGGCTTTTGTGGGCTTAAAAGTTGAAACACTGAACCAGTTTGAAGACTTTATATTATTTAAAGAGACACCTGATAATGTGGTTGCAGAAGGAAGATTTGACAATAACTGGAATCTTCCGGATGATGCAGCATCTGCTATGAATGCAACCGGAGTTGTTACTCTAATTGAATAAACTTTAACGAATGCAGATAACAAAATACTTTGTGCTCCTTAGTGTCACTTTGTGGTAAAAAATGAAAATATAAACCACAAAGGCACACAAAGTGCAACACAAAGAAAAAAGCATACTAAATAATAAAATTATATATCAATGCAATCAAACAGACGTAATTTCATCAAGACAATGGGAGCAGGAGCAACAGGAGTTGCCTTCGGATCAGCTTCCATAGCAGCTACATCTTGTACTAAAACAGGCACAGCAAATGTTGAATATGACGATCAGGTGCTTTTTATCGGTGATGATATCGCTCTTGCTGATACTCAGTACGGGAAAGTTAAAGGATATATCCTGAGAGATATATACTATTTCCTTGGAATACCTTATGGGGCAGATACTTCAGGTCCAAACAGGTTTATGCCCCCACAAAAACCCGAACCATGGGATGATATCTTCCCTGCCGTTTGGTGGGGCAATACTGCTCCCCAGAATATGGAAAGAAGATATTCAAATGTATATCAGTCATTTGCTGATCACTGGAATTATGATGATGTAAGTGAGGACTGCCTCCGCCTTAATGTGTTCACTCCTGCAATAAACGATGGTAAAAAGAGACCGGTAATGTTCTGGCTTCACGGAGGTGGATTCACCAACGGCAACGGAATTGAACAGGATGGTTATAACGGAGAGAATTTATGCAGGTTCGGTGATGTTGTTTTTGTATCCGTTAACCACAGGCTTGGTCCGATGGGATTTTCTAACCTGGCAAGTGTTGGCGGTGAGAAATTTGCAGCATCCGGAAATGTTGGTATGCTAGATCTTGTAGCTGCTCTTGAATGGGTAAGGGATAATATTGCAAATTTCGGCGGTGACCCCGGAAATATTACAATAATGGGACAGTCGGGAGGTGGAGCCAAAGTTACTACCCTTACTGCAATGCCCTCAGCCAAAGGATTGATTCACAGAGCAGTGGTATTGAGTGGCGCCGGTGTTATGACAGGTGATAAGGAATATGCTGAGAAACTTGGGGAATATATCCTTAAAGAGGCGGGACTTAAACCGAAAGACATCGGTAAGCTCCAGAAGATGCCCTGGAAAGAATATTATGCCCTGGCAAACAGTGCCTCAGCAAAGATGCGGGAGGAATTGGGTCCTGTAGGAGGTGGTATGAGGATGGGATTCAGTCCATGTGCCGATGGAGTCTATATTCCACAACATCCTTATTTTCCTGAAGCATCTCCCACAGCAGCAGATGTGCCAATGATAATATGCTCAACAATGAATGAGATGGCCCCGAGCAGAACAAATGCCGAACTTGAAAATGTTACACTTGATGAGGTGAAAGAGTATGTGAAAGAGAGGGCAGGATTCAGTGCAGGATTGGGTGATAAGGCTGGGGAAGTAGTGGATGCCTATGCAAAGGCATTCCCTGATCTGAAACCTGTGGAAATATGGTCGCTTGTAAGTGCAAACCGCAAGGGTGTTGTAACTCTTGCAGATGCAAAAGTAAAACAAACGGCATCTGTATATGTTGCATGGTTCTGCTGGCAACCGCCATTGTTCGATAACCGTATGCGGGCATTTCACTGTATCGATATCTGTTTCTGGTACTATAATACTGATGTCATGCTTACACATACAGGCGGAGGAGAAAGACCCAGGGCACTCTCCGGGAAAATGGCAGGAGCACTGCTTCAATTCATGCTTACCGGAAACCCGGATGGCGGAGGATTACCTGCCTGGTCAAAGTATACAACAGAAAACGGCGAAGTGATGGTTATTAACGATGTCAGCGAATTACAAAATGACCCTGACAGGGAAGCAAGGAAAGCTTTACCAAGTACTTAGAGTGTCTGGAGTCTGAAGTATATTATGATTTTTAACTTTATTTCAATCCATGCTATCAGCCCAAGAACCTGTCATTCCGAACGAAGTGAGGAATCTCTGCTTTGTTATTTATTATTCACGACATTCATACTATTTTATAATTTAAACTAATCCCTTAAAATGAAAACAAACATTAAATCAGTATTTGTAACATTTGTTACAATTCTGTTGATCCCGTTTTACGGATCAGCACAGGAACCTGAAAGACCGGCTGCTGCTCCTGCAGCAAGACCGGCATTCCGAATGCCAGTCAGGATTATTTCTCCTGAATTACATCCTGACAACACCGTTACATTCAGGGTCTACTCAAAAGATGCCCAGACTGTTACGGTCTCAGGTGAATGGCAGCAGGGATTCGGGGCAAGAGAAGCCCTTGTAAAAAATGATACAGGAATGTTTGAACTTACCGTAGGTCCACTAGAACCTGAACTTTACGGATATACATTCACCGTTGATGGAGTAGGGACAATAGATGCTAATAACGTTGAGGTACGCCGTGACGGTTCACGCTACCAGAGCTTTTTCATTGTCCCGGGTCCTGAATCA
>CAZOZU010000103.1:0-528 GCA_964584355.1 uncultured Rikenellaceae bacterium | reverse complement strand
TATTTCCATAAACATGATGTTCCCCACGGTACTGTGACAAAAGTATGGTACAGGTCCGATGTTCTTGATATGGATCGCAGGGTATATGTTTATACTCCGGCAGGATATGAAGGTGGAAAAGATAAATATCCGGTATTCTACCTGCTTCATGGAGCAGGCGGAGACGAGGATGCCTGGACCAATATGGGCCGTACAGCTCAGATAATGGACAATCTTATTGCACAAGGCAGGGCCTTACCAATGATCGTTGTGATGACTAACGGTAATGCTAACCAGGCAGGAGCACAAAATGAAGTACCTGCTGTTCCTATGGAGGGCGAACAGGGAATGGCTGCATACCAGCGCTATGCAGGGAAATTTGAAGAACATATGGTGAAGGATGTAGTTCCTTTCATTGAAAAGAATTTCCGTACCCTGACCGATAAGGATAACAGGGCTATTGCAGGGCTCTCCATGGGAGGTATGCACACTCAAACAATCACTAATGACAATCCCGGTATGTTCAGCTATATTGGCGTATACAGCATG
>CAZOZU010000102.1:0-6898 GCA_964584355.1 uncultured Rikenellaceae bacterium | reverse complement strand
CATCCCTTTAATATTCAGGCACAATGAAATATCTTATAGTTGGCCTGGGAAATATTGGTGACGGGTATGCTGATACACGTCACAATATAGGATTCATGGTACTTGATATTATGGCTGGTTCTTCCGATGTTTTTTTTAAAGATAAACGGTATGGATCAGTCGGAAGGGTGAAATATAAAAGCCGCGAATTCATTCTCCTCAAACCATCAACATTTGTGAATCTCAGTGGTAATGCAGTAAGATACTGGATGAAAAAGGAAAAGATCCCCATTGAAAGACTACTTGTAATTGTTGACGATCTGGCTCTGCCATTGGGAAGCTTAAGAATGAGAACAAAAGGGGGTGACGGTGGACATAACGGCCTTGCACATATCAGCACAATACTTGGAACTAATGAGTATTCACGTATCAGAATAGGTATCGGTAACGGATTCCATAAAGGCTCCCAGGTTAATTATGTGCTGGGAAGCTGGTCTGCTGAGGAAAAGAAGATCATGGAAGAACGTATAACATTAGTAATAGAGATGATAAAGTCATTCGGTACAGTAGGTACTGAACTGACAATGACTGCATTTAATAAAGCAGGAAAGATAAATCCTGGTGAAAATGACTGAAAACCTGTATGTCAGAATTGATAAATTTCTCTGGGCCACAAGGATTTTCAAAACCCGCAGTCAGGCTTCTGATGCCTGCAATAAGGGAAGGATAATGATCAATGATAATGTTGCCAGACCTTCAAAAACTATTGAAGGTAATGAAATAGTGACTGTCAAAAAGCCCCCTGTCACATATACCTACAGGGTAATCTGTCCGCTGGAAAACCGTGTGTCAGCAAAGTTAGTCACCGACTATATTGAAGATCTTACACCTGAGAATGAAAAAAAGAAGCTTCTTTTTAACCGTAGAGGACATATAGGCTACAGAAAAAAAGGAACCGGACGTCCAACGAAAAAAGAGAGAAGGACAATTGACAGATGGACAAATGGTTTCAATAACCATTAATATGGTGGTATAAAGACGTAAAATTTGAAAAAACTTCTCTTAAAACGCTTCATCCGGAAACAGTCCAAGATCATTTTTTTTAAATTGCACTTTAATACACCAAATTACGACTAACTGAAGACTTTAAGCATATTTGCTGACTACAATATGGGCAGGGAAAACATTGAAAAATACTCTATAGGATACAGTATAATAAAGGGTATCTTCAAATTCTGGCATAATAATGTTTATTACAGAAGAGTAATTGTACTTGGTCGTAACCACATTGATTATGATAAGCATCTTATTTTTGCACCCAACCACCAGAATGCTCTCATGGATGCACTGGCTGTTTTGTTTACCCACAAAGGACAGCCTATTTTTCTTGCCCGCGCCGATATCTTCAAGAAAAAGTTTGTTGCATCACTTCTATATTTTCTGAAGATCTTACCTGTTTACAGAATCAGAGATGGTTATAGTACCCTTAAAGAGAATAGTGAAATCTTTGATAAGACAATAGGTGTACTCAGACATAAGAACGGTCTGGTTATATTACCTGAAGGCGATCATGCTGGTTTCAGAAGACTCAGACGTCTTAAAAAAGGTATTTGCAGGATAGCATTCCAGTCTGAACAAGCATCTGATTATAACCTAAATATACAAATCATTCCTGTAGGACTCGAATTCACTAATTATAATAGATTCCGGCAGGTTTTAACAGTAGTGTATGGTAAGCCAATTGAAGTTACAGAATATCATGAACTTTATATAGAGAGTCCGGAAGTAGCTTTAAATAAGCTTAGAGACAGGCTCTCCTCTGAAATGATGAGAATAATGGTACACATTGATTCAGAGGAGGATTATGAGGCTATTGATGAGTTGAGGAGTATAATAAATGGCCGTTTCAGCGATAATATAAGGTACCCGAAATTGTTCCGGGACCGGGTTCTGATTGAAAGCCTTAACCGGTTGAAGACAATAAACCAGTCGCTCTATCACAAAATATGTTCCCTCACTCTTGAGGTGAAAGAAAAAACAAAAAATCTGAATCTGACTTACAGATTACTGGAGAAAAAGAGACATATCATGAGCTGGCTTGTTACAGGATTTGCAGGGATAATAGCAACCTTCCCGCTTTTTATTTATGGCAGTTTTTTTACTCTTACATTTCTTACTATACCGCGCTTGCGTGCAAGAAA
Organism: uncultured Rikenellaceae bacterium; assembly: GCA_964584355.1. Lineage (GTDB taxonomy): Bacteria > Bacteroidota > Bacteroidia > Bacteroidales > VadinHA17 > LD21. The sequence goes on along the minus strand of CAZOZU010000102.1, from coordinate 4,718 downwards.
AATAAGGGATATACAATTTCATAGTACTTTTATGTATGGGATCTCACTGGCTCTTGCCCTGGTTGTCCTTCCATTATTATTTATCCTATTATTATCCATTATTTCTCCCTGGTGGCTTGGTATTCTGATATTTCTCTCATTACCTTTTGCAGGCTGGTTTGCATGGAATTATTCTATTTTCTTCCAACGGATCATAGGAGGTTTCAGGATAAGAAACTATATTAGGAATGAAAATGAGGATTATTTTACTCTCAGGAAGAATCATCATGAATTAGTAAATCTTATTGAAACCTTAAGGTGAAAAGAGCCCAACAATTTCTTTCAGGAAAAACAGTATGGATTACAGGTGCATCATCAGGTATCGGGGAAGCACTTGTACATGAATTTGTAAATCACGGAGCAACAGTAATTATTTCTTCAAACGATATACCGGGCCTTGAAAGAGTAAAAGCAGCACATAATGAGAGATCATCAAAAATAATATGTGTGCCATTTGATCTGTCGGATACCTCAGATATCGAAAATCTGGTAGAGCAGCAGATGAAGAGTATTGGCAGATTAGATTACCTTCTGAATATCGGAGGAATAAGCCAGAGGGCACGTATTGATGAAACACCTGTATGGCTCGACAGGAAGATATTTGAGATCAATTATTTCGGTACAATTGCTCTTACCAAAGCCATACTGCCGTATATGATCCGTCAGAAATCAGGACATATTGTTGCAACAAGCAGTATATCAGGCAGATTCGGATTTCCACTTCGTTCTGCATACTCGGCTTCAAAACAGGCACTACATGGTTTCTTCGAAACACTTTTTCTTGAAAATAAAATAAATAACATAAGAACATCGGTTCTTATCCCGGGCAGGGTAAGAACGAATATTTCTTATCATGCCCTTAATTCAGAAGGAAAAAAACATGGAAGAATGGATGAGGGTCTGGCAAAAGGAATATCACCTCAGAAAGCAGCGAAAATAATTATCAGGGGAATAAAAAGAAATAAAAGAGAGATCCTTGTAGGAAGAAGTGAGCTTATAATGTTATATATCAGACGTATATGTCCATGGCTCTTTTTCAGAATCGCAGATAAATTAAAAACAACATAATAAAATCATAATGAAAGGATATGTAATAGGCGGGATTCAGCAAATCGGTATCGGAGTTGTAAACCTTAACGAAGCCTGGCTTTGGTATATTGAACATTTTGGAATGGATTGCAGGATATTTGAGGATGAGGCAGTAGCAAAACTTATGCTTCCTTTTACAGGGGGTTTACCACGTACCAGGCATGCTATACTGGTATTAAACCTCCAGAGCGGAGGAGGTTTTGAAATATGGCAGCATAAAGGAAGGGACCCTGTACACAAAAAAGATGAGATAAAACTCGGGGATCTTGGCATCATTGTTTGTAAAATGAAGGTAAAAAACATCAATGAAGCCTTTGTTTTTTATAAAGAAAGAGTGCCAGTCATAGGTAGAGAGCTTTTAACTGATCCTTCCGGAAATAAGTATTTCTTCCTGAAGGATACTTATGGTAATATTTTCCAAATGGTCGAAGGAAATAACTGGTTTATAAATGAGAATAAAGTATCGGGAGGTTCATATGGTGCCATCATAGGAGTATCAGATATTGAAAAAGCCAGGGCTGTATATTCTGATATACTTGGTTATGACATAGTTGCATATGACACAACAGGTGTTTTTCAGGATCTTGCCGGAATTCCGGGTGGACAGAATATCCTCAGGAGGGTTCTGCTTAGAAGATCAGAAACTGTTAAGGGTCCTTTCAGCAGGGTAATCGGAAACAGCGAAATTGAACTTATAAGTTCGGGAGAACCGGGGAAAAAGATCTATGAAAATCGTTTATGGGGCGATCCTGGTTTTATACATCTATGCTTCGATATTGGAGATATGGATAACCTGAAATCATATTGTGCGGAAAAGGGATTTCCGTTTAGGGTCGATAGCAAACACAGCCATGAGGGTCAGAGCTTCGATATGGGCGAAGCTGCAGGACATTTTGCATACATTGAAGATCCTGATGGTACTCTTATAGAATTCGTTGAGACACATAAGGTTCCCATACTTAAAAAGTTAGGATGGTATCTTGATCTGAAGAAAAGAGATCCTGAAAAATCACTTCCTTCCTGGATACTTAAGACCTTAAAACTCTCGAGGGTAAAGTTATAAACAACTTGCGGATTGCGGATTGCGGATTGCGGATTTTGGTTCCTGGCAACTAATTTTTTTCTGCTATTCTTTCCACTTCGCGGAAGACATGCATGATGTTACCGCCCCAGATCTTTTCTATTTCAGCTTTTGTATAACCACGTCTTAATAATTCGATGGTTATGTTCTTCATCTCAGCTACTGTCTGACATCCATCCACGCCTCCGCCACCGTCAAAATCTGTTCCTATCCCAACATGGTCAATACCTATGATCTGGACAACATGGTCGATATGATCAACCACATCTGCTACCGTCGCCAGCTTCCTGTATTTGTGATATACCTCCCACCGTTCATTGTTGTAACTCTTTTTTTGCTCGTCCGTCAACTCACTGAAATCACCATATTTTTCTTTAATCGCCTGCATCCTGGACTCGAGTTCCGGATTAGGTTCAGGAGGCTTTATATAGCTGCTAAGGATACATATCTGAATAACTCCTCCGTTTGACTTAAGAGACTCAAGCATTTCATCAGAGAGGTTTCTTGGACTTGAGCATAATGCCCTGCAAGATGAATGGGATGCAATCACAGGAGCCCTGGATATATTAATTACATCATTGAATGACTCGTCAGATATATGAGAAACATCTATCATCATTCCGATATGGTTCATCTCCTTAACAACCTCCTCTCCAAATGATGAAAGTCCGCTGTGTTCTGGTCCCCTGTGATCAGTGGAAGAATCACATATATCGTTATTTGATGAATGACACAGAGTTATATATCTTGCTCCAAGGTCATAATATTGCTTTATCCTTGAAATATCTTTACCTATCGGATATCCATTTTCGATACCGATGAATGCGGATAGTTTACCTTGCTTCTTTAATCTGTATGCATCATCAGGAGATAATGCTATTTCTGCCATTTCCGGGTTTTTCTCAACACTTTCATGTATGGCTTCAAATATTCTGAGGGTTTGCTCATGGACTTTGATAAAGGATGAATCATCTCTTGGTCCCTGTCCTAAAAAGACTGCAAAAAATTCAGCATCAAGGCCTCCTTCTTTCATTCTCGGAAAATCAACACAAGCCCTGTCATGCTTCTCTCCAAGATCATAATCTGTCCGGATAATTTCAAGAGGAGTGTCACAGTGAGTATCAACAGTAAGGTACTGTTCATGTATCCTGTCAGCACGTTTTATTAGTTTATCTTCGCTGTTACTACAACCTGCCAGGAAAAACAGAGCAAAAAAAGCAATGAAAAATGTTCTCATCAGATTTAATTTGTTTTTCTACCGAAAGATAGGCAATAAGAGTATTCACTGTTCCGACAACATGTTGATTTAACACTATTTAACAGTGCGTCAATCCTTGATACACCTTATGGAAACTCCCTGTGATTTGGATAAAGACGATCTTTCACATTCCTGTGACGATCCTTCAAATGTCCGGGCGTAAACATTCAGATATACCGGATCAGGATCAGTCACTTCTGTTGCTGTCCAGAAATACCCGGTATAGCCCATATCCGAGAAATAACTGACAGGTTCAGGCAGTACACCCCATCGGGTACCTCCAGGTAATGCTGTAAAACCGCTGTTGTTGTTTATTGCATCCTCGGTTATAACCCAGTGTGTCAGGCCGGTTTCTTTCAGTTGTTTGCCAGCAACACTTACCCCTCCTGTAAAGGCAATGAGTGTTTCCCACTCAGTATCGTCCGGAACATGCCATCCTGCCGGACATAGTTTGCCGGTATTAACAGTGTGCCAGTTATATAGTGCTCCAAAAACATGTTTGTATTTTTCCCCGTCATTAAGGTACCAGCAATATGCCGGAGTGGAAAGGCTGACCCAGGTTGAAGTATCTGTTACCAGGGGGATATCCGTACCATCATTGTATTTTGTGGTTTTGAGATTTTCAGCCATCCAGGTCTGATCACCTATTTCTATTGTTTTGTATGTATTGCCATCATTATCATTTACTGAACCATATGTAAGCCCGGTATTAAAAGCTATATCCCCGGTCACACTTCCTGTTGTTGTAAACTCCAACACATCGCCATAAGCCGCACCTGCATCGTTGATAGCATAAGCCCTTGCATAGTATTTTGTACCCGGAGTAAGGTTTTCTATCAAAGCACAAAAATTACCAGTATGTGCGCCAACATCCGCCCAGGCATATTCACCCTTAAGATCAGGTTCCGGGATAGTATTACTGTAACATGCGCCACGATTGACCCATACACTTCCACCGTTGGACATTAAAGTCCCCTTAAAGACAGCCAGTGTTTCTGATATGTCAGTGATCTCATCGGTGGTAACTACAGGTAACACTTCTTCCTCCTGGTCCGGCAGGATACAACCGTGCAATAACAATGACATGAAAAAAATGATCATTAACAGGTAATTATAGGATCTTCGGATTTTCTTCTGCTTCATGATATATATAGTATATAGAATAGCATCAAATATCTAATAAATTTTAATTCAAACGAAATTTACTCTGAATATAGCATGTTTTGCCATTTAAATATCAACGAATTAAAA
>CAZOZU010000101.1:0-6919 GCA_964584355.1 uncultured Rikenellaceae bacterium | reverse complement strand
TGACGAAATACGGTTGCGTGATCCTCTGTACCTGAGATCACAGCTTGAGAAGATCAGGCATAAGAATGAGCCTATTGTTTTTGATCTGGGGGAAAACCATACAAACCTGATCTATTATAAAGACAGCATCATTCTTAGCCAGCTTAATTACTATCCTTATATTCAAATGGGTATAATTGTCCTGTTTATTCTCGTCGCATATCTTGCCTTCAGCTCATCACGAAAAGCGGAAGAGAACCAGGTATGGGTAAGCATGTCGAGAGAAACAGCTCATCAGCTTGGTACTCCCACATCCTCGCTGTCGGGATGGGTCGAGATACTTCAGAGTAAATATCCTGATATTTCACTTTCAAAAGAGATAGCCCTTGATGTTGAACGTCTTGAAAAAATAACGGAAAGGTTTTCACGTATCGGAGCAAAACCTGTACTTGACAATGATAATATCATTGCAATTATCTCTCGTACTGTTGATTATATTAAAACAAGAACATCAACGAAAATCAAATTTACTTCCGGTTTTGATGAATCAAAGGTAATCATGGCACCCGTTAATGCCCCGCTTTTTGAATGGGTATTGGAAAATGTCTTTAAAAATGCAATTGATGCTATGGAAGGCCAGGGTGAAATAACAATTCAGATTGCAGAAACAGAAAGAAATATTTTTATTGATATTTCAGATACCGGGAAAGGTATTCCCAAAAGATCTTTTAACAAAATATTTAATCCCGGATATACCACTAAGCAGAGAGGTTGGGGTCTTGGTCTTTCACTTGCCAGAAGGATCATTGAGGAATTTCACCAGGGAAAGATATATGTACGCAATTCAGAAATTGAAAAGGGATCGTGTATAACAATAGTCATGAAAAAATAGCCCGGTGATGGAGAGGAAAGATATTGAGATAACAGCACCGGCAGGATCTTTTGAATCGCTCACAGCTGCAATACAGGGTGGAGCTGACTCAGTTTATTTTGGTGTAGAACAACTTAATATGAGAGCCGGCTCTGTAAATAATTTTACCATTCCCGATCTGAAAAAAATTGCCCGAATCTGCAGAGAAAACAGTCTTAAAAGTTATCTCACGCTAAATGTTGTGGTGTTTGATAATGAGATAGATCAGATGCAAAAGATTGTTGATGCTGCCGTGTCTGCCGGAATATCTGCGATCATCGCTTCAGATCTTTCAGTAATAACTTATGCTTTCGGATCAGGAATAGACATACATCTTTCAACCCAGCTCAATATTTCGAATGCTGAAGCATTGAAGTTTTATTCACAATGGTCTGATGTAGTGGTTCTTGCCAGGGAGTTGAATCTCGATCAGATAAAAAATATTTCAGATACTATACGTAAAGATAAAATTAAAGGTCCGAAGGGGGAGCCGGTGAGGATTGAAATGTTTATCCATGGAGCACTTTGTATGGCAGTTTCAGGGAAATGCTATCTCAGTCTGCACGAGAATAACAGATCCGCTAACCGGGGTACCTGCTATCAGACCTGCCGTAAATCATATATTGTTACCGAAAAAGAATCAGGATACCAGCTTGAAATAGACAATGAAAACATAATGTCGCCGAAAGATCTATGTACAATAGGATTCATTGACAAAATAATCAATTCCGGAGCAACAGTATTAAAGATCGAAGGACGGGCACGTTCGCCGGAATATGTAAAAGTAGTCTCTTCATGCTATAATGAAGCTGTTAGTTCAGTACTCAACGGAACATATAATGAAGAAAAAATAGATGCCTGGAAAGAGAGACTCTCATCTGTATTCAACAGAGGCTTTTGGGATGGTTACTATCTGGGACAAAAACTGGGTGAATGGAATGCCAGGTATGGATCATCAGCCACAATGAAAAAGATCTATATCGGAAAGGTTACCAATTATTTTACCAGGTTGAAAGTGGCAGAGATAAAAGTTGAATCCGGTGATCTGAAAAAGGGTGATAACATTCTGATAATCGGCCCCACAACGGGGGTTATCGAACATATAGTAAGTGAATTACGTGTTGATCTGAATGTAACAGTAAAAGCAATGAAAGGGGAACTATGTTCAATTAAAATACCTGATTACCTGAGGAGATCTGATAAAATATATAAATGGATTAGCAGAGAGGCTACCGTTAAGAAATAACCAATAAATCAATTACCAGGAGATCTTTTTAGCAGCATTGAGAACTTTATCAGTATTGGCTGTAACATCATATGTATCTGTATTTATAGAGATCATGTTTTTTGTGTGTTTTTGTTTAATACCATATAAATAGGCTTTATCATAATATCTCAGGGTAATCTCCACTGCTTTTGCAAAATCACGTTTATCAACAGCATCAAGTGCATCTTTCGTTCTATCTCCTCCGAGTCGTTTTCTTATTTTCATAATTGATTTTTTCAGCAATTCAGGGGGATATGTTGAATATTCTTCTATAAGTCGCGGCACTCTTTTTTTAAAATCCATATACAAGATTATTGTTGGTGAATCCTGCATATTATTATAAAACTCATCCGGCATAAATACATTTCCAATATTATGACTCTCATCTTCAAGCCATACCGGAGTATCTCCGTTAAGCTGTTTCCATTCGTCAAAGAGAAGATTTGCAAAATGTTCTGAAGATGGTTGCGGTGGTTGTCCCAGGGCTCCGAAAGCTGAGCCTTTATGATTAGCAAGTCTCTCGAGGTCAATAACCTGTTGTTTTTTCTCTTTCAGGTGATGCAGGATAAGTGTTTTGCTGCTCCCTGTCATTCCGCCCAGAACAACTGTTTTTCGTTTTTCCGAAAGAGCAGTAAGAACATGTTTGCGGTATGCTTTATAACCTCCTTGCAGTAAAGCGACCTCAATATCTCCAAGTGAAAAAAGCCAGGCCATCGTTTCAGATCTCATTCCGCCTCTCCAGCAATGTGCCAGGAGTTTTCCATTCTTTGCTATTTTAAGGGCTTCACTCAGTTTCAAATGCATTTTGGGGCCTGCAATCTCAATCCCGGCAATTATTGCTTTACTTCGTCCCTCTTTTTTGTACTTTATACCAACCGTTTCACGTTCCCTGTCATCAAACAGGGGAATATTAAAAGCGCCGGGAATATGTCCTGCATTGAATTCTGATGGAGATCTGACATCCACCACGGGTGTTGTTTCTGCAAGGTCCAGGAACAAAAGAATATCAGTCTTTTCAAGGGTAACATACTTCATACACGAAAAGAGACTAATTGTCTGTTAAATAAATGACCGGTCAGCTTTTCTCAAAGTGTTTTGTAAAAATCTTTTTCAGCTCGTTTAGTCTTACAGGTTTGGCAATAAATTCTTTAATGCCTGATAACTCAGCTTTTCTTTTTGTGTCAGGCATATTATCGGCAGAAAATGCTACGATAATTGTTACCGGGTCTTCTGCAAGTATTTTTTGTGCTGAATCATAACCGCTTATCTCAGGTAATATAAGATCCATGAAAATGAGGTCGTAATGCTTTTTTGATGCTTTTGTATATCCTTCATATCCGTCCTCCGCAACATCACAGGAATAGCCAAGAGACTTAAGCATTTTAACTATAACTATCTGATTCATTTTGTTATCCTCAATGACCAGTATTTTAATGTCACTATGTATATCACTTATCTCTGAAGAGACCTCTCTAGTATCAAGGTATGTAAAACTCTCTTTTATCATTTCAGTCAGTTCAGTGATATTAAATGGTTTAACCAGGTAATGATCTATCCCCAATGTGATGCATTTCAAATAATTACCTGTCATGTCGTTGGAACTAATAAGCAGTATTATTATTTTGTCAGATAGTTTATTTTCCCACATTGTTCTGGCGGCATCAAAACCGTTAAATTCATCATCATCGAAAATGACTATCAGGTTATATCTTTCGCTTGCGGAATTGAGATTTGCCTTTATCTGGGCTATTGTCATCTTCTGGAATGTTGTAACAGAAATATCCATCCCCAGCTTATGCAAAAAACCCATTACTTCTTCATCCCTGTTTTGTGCTCCGGTAATGATAAGGGTTTTAATATCACCAAATGATTTGATATTATTGTGATCAAGATTTTTAACTACTTTGTCGTTTGAATAGACGTTTATGGTAAACTGGATCTTTGTTCCTGTGTCTTCTGAAATACCTGATGGACTTTCAGCAACAAGATGTCCTCCCATTAATTCAACCAGCTGACGTGCGAGTATAGTGCCGAAACCAGATTCATCGCTGTTTTTTACAGGTTTTGATTCGATATTCACGAAGTCGCCGAATATTTTTTTCAGGCTCGCCTTATCGAATTTTATCCCGGTATCGAGCAGTTCAAATCCCAGGATTACCACCCCGTTTTTTTTGTTTTGCAACCGACAGTTCAGATTTATTTCTCCCTCTTCTGTATTATTTGCTGAATGATAGATAAGATTTGTCAGAATCTGTCTCAGTCTGTATTGATCAGCAACTATACTATCCGGGATATTCTTTTCGACAGTATATGAAAATTCTATCCCCTTATCACCAATATATGTTTTTGCCAGTTCTGCACAATAGCCAATCTCCTCCCTGAGATCGAAGGGGATCTGATCGAGAATCATTTTCCCTGTTTCAATCTTGGAAAAATCGAGAATATCATTAATAATATTCAAAAGAACTTCAGTAGAACCTTTTAAGAGTGCGATTATATCCCTTACTTCATTGGTGAGGTCATATTTATTTATCACATCTGTCATACCAATGATCCCGTTGAGAGGTGTACGGATCTCGTAGCTCATCCGTGCAAGGAATTCCGATTTAGCTATGTTGGCCTTTGCTTCCTGTTTTCGGGCTGATTCCAGCATAGTAACATCTATTAATATCTCCATTTTTGCATCTTCACCCATAAAAACTACCGGAATACTGTTTCTGTACAGGATTAGTTCACCAATCTCCTTTTTTATTATCACGAACTGATCAGGCTTAAAGGGGGCTCCAAGGTTTTTTGCATAAAAATCACCTACATCCGGTATGGAGGTTTCTGGAAATATTTTCCCTTTCATCTCTTCCTCATTCGGATATGAATAAAAAGTCGCAGCTACTTTATTGGCTTTGATTATTTCCCTGCTCCTGTTATGTATTATTACCCCGACAGGCATCTCTTCAATAAGCTTAAAGAGCATTTTTTCAGAGTTACTCAGGCGTTTTGTTTCAGATTTTTGTAATCGTATATGACGCCAGAAAATAATAATTATTGCCTGGATAAGAATAAGGGTCCCCAGTACTATAAAGATCGAATTTCTGATAATATATTTCTGAAAGAAATCGGTAGGAGCAGAAAATACCAGACCAAGTTTTCTCTGCAATAATACGGTTGAATAGTATGATGATAAAATCTCTTTTCTTTTGCCATTTATGACTGCATTATGTACCTGGTTCGCCACCGAGCCTTCTGAAATGGCAGTGATTATTGCATCCTTCTCCAAATATTGAATATCATGTCCTGAATTATCAAAGACAACATCGCCGGAATCGGTTAAAATCCATTGCCACTGATAGTCTTCAAGATTGAAAACCGAGAATATATAATTAAAATATTTTCTGTAATCTATAGAGACAGCAATATTACCAATAGCTTCATTATTATTAATGATAGGCAGGAAGTATTCAAAGTTTCCGTCTTCGGTAACCAGTCTTTCCATGTTGAATATCTCACCCTGAACGTGAAGGGTAAACTGTTGCTCCAACCATTCATCAGTAATGTCGCTTGTTTCATCTTTCTTCAGAGTGAATTCATTTCTATCATTGTCATAAATCTTTATACCTGTGATAAAATTCTCATATTTTGAAAAGAATAATTTCAATTTATCAACAGTTGTGACCTGGTACTCTCTATTACTGAAAAACAGGGTCAGATCTTCGGAGAACCAGGTTTCATTAAGATCACTGATGAAATTGTTATCGGTATTATCTACTGATAGTCCAACTATCTGTACCTGGCGGTTTAAGAGATTGATAATATAGTTTAACTGTTTATTGTACAGACTGTGATAATAGATATAATTAGTTAGCATTATTATTAAGAATGCCGAATAGACTATAATTAGTATTTTTTTCATTAACAGGGGCTATATATCTGCAACTGGCATAAAGATAATGAATTATTAAAATCAGCGGTATTTGCGATTCTCGTCTTCAAGGATGTTGACATAGCTCCTGTATCGCAGGATATCAACTATTCCTTTTTCAACTGCTTCTCTTACAGCACATCCAGGTTCATCCAGGTGAAGGCAATTGTAATATCTACAGTTTTTTGAGATTTTAAATATTTCGGGAAAGAAATGATAGATTTCATTACGCTCCATATCAACCACTCCAAAACCTTTTATCCCCGGTGTATCTATAATAAATCCTCCAAATGGCATTCTGTGCATCTCGGGAAATGTTGTGATATGTTTGCCTTGTTTGTGATAATCAGAAATATTTTCTGTCTTAAGATTAAGGGAAGGATCAAACTTATTTAACAATGATGTTTTCCCAACTCCTGAATTGCCTGCAAGAAGATTTATTTTATTTTTCATTTTCTCTTTTATGACATCAACTCCCGCATTGCCTGTTACTGATAATCTGTAACAATCATATCCGATCTTCTCATACATTGATATCAGGTAATCCATTTTTTCATTTTCTTCAGATTCATAGAGATCTGTTTTATTGATTATTATCCTTGCAGGAATGCGGTAAGCTTCTGCGGTTATCAGAAAACGGTCAATAAATTCAACAGGTGTATTGGGTAAGATGATTGTGATCATCAGAAATACCTGGTCGATATTAGCTGCTATTATCTGTGATTCCTTTGACAGATTGGAAGATCTCCTCAGTATATAGTTTTTTCTTTCAAGGACTTCGGTTATAATTCCTGAACCTTTGTATTCGTCAAATATGAAGATCACATTGTCTCCTACAGCGACGGGA
>CAZOZU010000100.1:2113-6952 GCA_964584355.1 uncultured Rikenellaceae bacterium | reverse complement strand
ACCAGAGTTTATAGAAGACGCTATAAGCCGGAAATAATAGATGATTATGCTTTAGGTTTTGTTATGTCGTTAAAGCACAAAGAATATATATTACCTGATAGCATTGAGAATTATAAAAGGGTGTTTTATTCGGATGGATTATTAGGAGATGGATCCATTAATTCTACCGTTGAAGACTTATTTCTATGGGACAGGTGTTTATATACAAACAAACCGGTAAGCCAAAAAACTCTGCAAGAAGCTTTTACTCCGGGAAAGTTAAACGACGGTATTGATATTGATATTGGGTTTCAAGGTGATTCGTATGGTTTCGGCTGGCGAATCCATAATTCCCTTAACGGTAGAGTGGTATGGCATACAGGTCATTACCCCGGGTACAGTACCTTAATACGGCGTTATACGAATATCGACAGAACAATAATATGTCTGAGTAATAACGGTTACGAATTTTATCTGAACATGGATGCAATCAATGATATTCTCAACGGTAATTCGACACCGGCGGTTCGTTCTTACTTTGACCGGCAACTTCGAATAATATTCCTCGATAATAAGATTGTCTCGAAAAAAGATTCGTTGACAACAATGATAAATAACAAGGACAATTATATTGTTATTGAAAGCAGGATCAACGAGCTTGGATACGATTTACTTAACCAGAACAGAATTCAGGACGCAATTTTGGTCTTTAAATGCAACACGGAATTATTCCCGGGTTCAGCAAATGTTTATGACAGCCTTGGTGAGGCATATATGAATAACGGTCAATATAAGTTGGCAATAATTAATTTTAGAAAATCAATCGAATTGGATCCTGATAACAAGAACGCTTTTGAAAAGATCAGAAGCTGCAGGCAAGAATTAAAAAGAAAAAATGACAGATGAAAAGTAATATACTTTAGTTCTTTCAGTCTTGAGATTTAAATGCCAATAAACAGTGAAATACTAAAATTAGCACTTTTGCTTCAACAATTTTGGTAATTTTGTGACGGTTTTCCTGAAGTCTATGAGAAAAAAACTAATCTTGAAAACCAGGTACTTTGAAAGGTTTGTGACGGGTGATGTGTCGGACAATAAAAAAAGTCCTTGAAAATCAAGGACTTCTGATGTAAAAAGTCGGGGTGAGAAGACTCGAACTTCCGGCCTCTACGTCCCGAACGTAGCGCGCTACCAACTGCGCCACACCCCGGTGCCTCCGCCATAACCCTGGCGAAGGCGGACTTTTCAATCCGGCCACCAAAATTAATAAAATTTTATGATCTTTACAGTTATACAGAACCTAATCTATGACCAGCCAGAACAGGGTATATTCAATAGATATCATGCGGGGACTTACCCTGCTGCTCATGCTTTTTGTTAATGACCTTAACATGCATGTGGCTCCTTCATGGCTGGGACATATGGAAGCCGACTATGATGGAATGGGTCTGGCCGACTGGGTATTCCCGGGTTTTCTCTTTATAGTCGGAATGGCAATCCCATTCGCTTTCTCAAAAAGATTCTCCGGAGGTGATTCGTTGTATGATATAAGCCGTCATATTGTTACCAGAACAATAAGCCTGCTTATAATAGGTGTCCTCATGCTAAATACAGGAAGGGTCGATCCCGAACTAACAGGTATAGGGAAAAATCTATGGGCCCTTCTAATGTATATCGCCGTATTCCTGTTCTGGAACAACTATCCCGATAAAGATAAACGGATCTTCACTGTAACCGGACTCAAGCTGGCAGCACTGGCAATCTTTATAATACTGGTGTTTAAATTTCAATCAGGGAAACCTGAGAACAATGGTTCGCTAATAACAGGATGGTGGGGTATACTCGGCCTTATAGGCTGGGGATACCTGGTGTCGGCATTCACCTATGTTCTATGCCGTGATTCCATAATAAAAACAACTTTTGTGGTTTTATTGTTTCTGATGTTGAACTGCCTCTCCGGATTAAACCTACTGGGTTTCCTTGATCCTGTGAAACCAATTCTCGGAGTAATAATAGACGGAAGTAATCCTTTGATTGTACTTACAGGACTGATCGGAGGACTGATCATAAAGAAATACTATTCATCTGATTATAAGAAAGTCATTCTTATTTTTTCAGGACTTGGGCTTTTTTGTTTAGTTACAGGATTTGTATTACGTAACTGGTTTATTCTTTCAAAGATAAAGGCTACACCAAGCTGGGGTATGATCTGTTCAGGGATAAGCTTCCTTGTGTTCACCTTGATTTACTTGATAGTGGATGTTATGAATAAAAAAGGCTGGGCAAAATTCCTGAAACCTGCCGGGGAAAACTCTCTTACAACCTACCTGGCACCCGATATACTGTATCATCTGATCTGGATGACGGGAATTCCTCTCCTTGTCTATAAACAATCATCTGAACCTCTTATAGTTATTGCCGGATCCCTGGTATGGGCTCTTCTGATGGTAGGTTTGACAGCTCTTCTGGCAAGATTCAATATCAGGCTGAGGATTTGATCAATTTATACCCCTTATAATACGTCACTCTCTGCTCATTGAAAATGGTTTAGCATTTTCTGAAGTACCTCTGTTTTTTCCCGGCTCCGGTCCCATGCTGAATATCAGCTCCCCTCCGTTCAGGAGTTCATCATGGGTGATAAAATTTCTGTCAATTCTATTGCCGTTTAATCTAATGTCCTGAATATAAATATTTTGCTGATTGTTTTCGATAGCTTCAATAACAAGCTTCTTCCCGTTCTCAAAGTTTAAAGTCGCTTTTTTGAATAACGGTGATCCGAAAACATATTCATCAGTACCAGGTGTAACCGGATAAAAACCGAGGGCCGACATGACATACCAGGCTGAAGTCTGACCGTTGTCTTCATCACCACAATAACCGTCGGGTGTATAATTATACAACTTGTCGAGAACCTGTCGTACACGGTATTGGGCTTTCCATGGTTCACCTGCATAATTATAGAGGTATATCATATGCTGAATCGGCTGATTACCATGAGCATAGTTACCCATATTCATCACCTGCATTTCACGTATTTCATGTATAACCATACCATAATAAGAATAATCGAAAACGGGTGGAACCTCAAAAACCGAATCGAGCTTTGCTATAAATCCTTCCCTGCCACCCATCAGTTCTATCAACCCCTCTATATCCTGGAATACACTCCATGTATAATGCCAGCTGTTGCCTTCGGTGAATGCATCTCCCCATTTAAAAGGACTGAAAGGCGACTGAAAAGTACCATCTTCATTTCTTCCCCTCATCAGCTTATAATCCGGATCAAAAACATTTTTGTAATTCATTGCCCTGTTTCTGTAAAGATCAATCTCTTCTGCAGGTCTTTCGAGCGATTCTGCCAGTCGCGAGATACAGAAATCAGCATAGGCATATTCCAGGGTACGTGCGGCACTTTCGTTAATACCTACATCATAGGGCACATAGCCGAGTTTATTATAATAACCCGCTCCAAGTCTCCCGACAGAAGAGACCGGCCCCACACTGTCGGTATTCTTCATAATAGCCTTATAAAGTGTTTCAATATCATATCCCCTGATACCTTTTAAATATGAATCTGCAATGAGCGATGCCGAATTGGAACCTATCATACAGTTACGATGACCGGGACTTGCCCATTCAGGGAGCCATCCGCTTTCGTTGTAAGTGTTTACAAGACCCTCCATAATCCTCCCGTTAAGTTCGGGATACATCAGGGTTGTAAAAGGAAAAAGTGCCCGGAATGTATCCCAGAATCCATTATCGGTGAACATATAACCCGGTAATATTTCCCCGTTATAGGGACTGTAGTGAATTATCCGCTCATCCTTATCTTTTTCATAAAACTTCCGGGGGAATAAAAGCATCCTGTAAAGACATGAATAAAATGTCCTTTGCTGGTCGGTTGTTCCTCCCTCAACCTTTATCCTGCCAAGCTGATTATTCCATGCTTCCTTTGCCTCGGCTTTTATCTGTTCAAAATCTTTTGCTTCAGTTTCACGTATAAGGTTAAGGAGGGCCTGATCATGGCTTATAAAAGAGGAAGCTGTTTTTATGTTTATCTGGTCACCTTTTTTAGTTCTGAAACCAATTATTGCCCCTGTGTGCTCACCCTCTTCTTCAAGATTATCGGAATTTAACCTGTTACCGTTCCAGGTAAATGATGAAGTGAAATCCCTGTCAAAAGTTACAACAAAATAATTATGAAAATTCCCGGGAACCCCACCTTCGTTATTCCGGCAATATCCGATAACCATCCGTTCCGAAGGAATGATCTTCACCATCGAACCTTCATTAAATGCATCGATAAGGACAAAGGATGAATCACTTTCCGGAAAAGTAAACCTGAACATTGCCGCTTTTTCCGTCGGTGTCACTTCAGCAGTAACATCATAATCAGCAAGATAAACACTATAATAGTATGGTTTAGCCACCTCCGACTTGTGAGAGAACCAGGATGCTCTTTCTTCCTCGTTATATTTAATGGACCCGGTGAGAGCCATCAGAGAAAAGGCTCCATAATCATTTATCCATGGACTTGGTTGATGGGTTTGCTTGATACCCATTATCTTATTATCATCATAGGTATAGGCCCAGCCATTACCCATAACACGTGTTTGCGGTGTCCAGAAATTCATTCCCCATGGCAGAGCAATGGCGGGGTAAGTATTGCCGTTTGACAGCCAGAAGTCGGAATCAGTACCCATCAAAGGGTTTACCAGTTCAACAGGATCAAAACTATTCTCTTTTACAGATCTATCACATCCTAAAAAGGATGTCAGACTGATTATAAGTAATGTAGACAATCGAACATGTAACAGTCGTGAATGTGTGTATTTTTTCATGGTATTTTATTATTAACCA
>CAZOZU010000100.1:0-2013 GCA_964584355.1 uncultured Rikenellaceae bacterium | reverse complement strand
AGACCCGTGTTACTCCGTGGTAAATATCTATTGTAAGTTTAAATAATCTTTAAGTTGTTAAGACATTTAAATATTCTCTCCGGGGTGAGCCACATCATGCATGCAAAGTCGCCTCTTTTGCATTTGCCTTTTCCATACACTGTACATGGTCTGCAGGTGAGCTCTTCAACCGGTATCCTGATTGCATACTCATCCGGTTGCTGCCATGCTCCAAAACCTGTAATGGGATCAGTGGCTCCCCAGATTGATATTACTTTTGTTCCGCTCAGGGCTGCCATATGCATATTGGCCGAATCCATGGTAATCATGAAATCAAGATTACTCATAATGTTAAGTTCTTCACCCAGGCTTAATTTTCCTGAAACAATAAATGACTCAGGAACCATTTTTTGAAAATAATATAATTGGTCCGTTTCCTCCCTTCCGCCAAATAAATAGTACCTGGCATTATATTTTTCGGAAATAAGCTCAAGGAGTCTGAACATATTTTTTTCGGGCCACATCTTAAGTTTATGTTTTGCATATGGGGCAACACCAATATTAAAAACATCAGTAGTTTTTGATAACCCTGTTATCTTGCTTATTTCATCAGCCGACGGAATCACAGAGTGTACTTTTTCAGGAATAACCGGGAATCCCGCTTTCTGACAGACATCACAATACCGCTCAACGGTATGCTTCAATGGGATACGAATTTTTCCATTTATTACCATTCTCTTTTCAGCCCTGCCCTTGTCAATTACCGAAGCCGGTATTCCATATAACCTGAATATCCATCTCAGGATCTTTGATCTTATAACATCATGAAGATCAATTACATAATCAAATCTGTAATGTTCCCTCAAATCATTTGAGAGACGGATTAATCCTGTAAAGCCTTTATGTCTTGCATTAAAATCAGGTGTGAAAAGGTTCAAACCCCCTGATGAGTTAAAAAAAGGTGTAAAAGCCGATCTTGTTACCATTGTGATCTTAGCTTCCGGGTACTTTCGCTTCAGGGCAGTTATTACAGGAACACTCAAGGCGACATCACCCATTGAAGATATCCTGATAACAAGAAGATGCATTTCAGTATTTTTGATATGATTTCTCTTCAATAAGACCTGATGAAGTATTAATATTTATCTGGCGTTTGATTTCAGCTCTTTTATCATTCTTGAGATATACAGAGCGCGCTGTAGCGATAAAATCTTCTCCAAAATCCTTTTTACGTTCCAGTTCACGGATATGATCCTCAATGTCCCACAACTCACAATTAATTTCATACAATGCTTTATACAGAGGATCGGAAGTCTTCATTATTGAGGCAGCAGTCATACTGAGTTCATCCTTTTCCTTTTTAAGGTTCCTTAGTTTTTTTTCATCCTTTATTCTTTCGAGCTTTATCCGGAGGATGGTAAGCTTATCAACTATTTCACCATTGGAGACTTCTATCTTCATCACTGAATCTTTTAATTCAAAATTAATAATTAATAACAGATGAACTTAATAGTCTCTCAATTAATCACAATTACTCCAGATACGGTCATTTAGTTGAAATGTCATGGCCGTCATAAAATAATTAAGCAAATAGAAATTCAGCTTTTGTAGCTATACTCTGTACATAGGGCAGCCTGCGAACTGGCAGTCGCAATAAAAGCTGACGCAGGTACATGTATAACTTTCGCATGAACAGCTTGAATAGCTCTCACATGAACAACTATATCCAACGCATGAGCAATCTGACTCACAGACACAGCCATCATATCTTTCCAATGTTGAAAAATTAAAACTGAAATCATCTCCGCCGGTTCCGTCACCATCACCGTCAAGATAATTGCCATTCGTATCTTTTGCTGTTCCTTTAAGGGTTACTGTATATTCAGTATCTGCAAGCAGATTTAGTTTTTCCGATGTTCCCGGTTTAAATAATGCAAGAGATGTTTTAATACCTGCATTATTTTTCGAAAGGTCATAAACATGGACATCAAATCCGCCTGCGATAGCAGGTGATACACTCAATGCACCTGCTAT
>CAZOZU010000099.1:0-6960 GCA_964584355.1 uncultured Rikenellaceae bacterium | reverse complement strand
GTCCTGATCCTGGTTCTACTCCTGAATTACTATCCCTCCTTGATAAACATAGTATAAAAGCTATTTTTTTCTGTACCGGCCAGGCTGCTGAAAAATATCCGGAACTGGTTTCAGAAATAAGAAACAGGGGACATGTGATCGGAAATCACGGGTATACTCATCCTGATGGATGGAAGACCTCATACCATGAATATTGCAGTGATGTAAACAAGGCAGCTGATTTAACTTCGTACACTCTTTTTCGTCCTCCTTACGGCCATTTACGAATAAACCAGTACAAAAACCTGAAGAAAACCTATTCAATTATCTTCTGGGATATAATGCCCTATGATTTTGATAATGAACTTACAGCATCAGAATCCCTGGAGTTATTAAACAAAAAAATAAGATCCGGTTCAATAATTGTACTTCATGATTCTCCTGATTCAAATTGTAAACATTTCCTCGAAAAATTTATTGAGAATTCAGTCAGCAAAGGTTTCAGATTTGAGATGACTGTTTAACAGTGTCACTTTTAATACTCATCCGGGTTTATGCTGATTTTGTTTTTCAGATTGAAATATTACTTTTGGATTACTTAAAAACAGTCTATAAATGAATATCCTTATTCTTGGTTCCGGAGGCAGAGAACATGCCCTTGCATGGAAGCTGAGACAAAGTAAAAAAGCAGACAAGATTTTCACAGGACCCGGTAATGCCGGGACCTCAGGGGAGGGTGTCAATATCCCGGTAAATCCGGAAAATTTTGAGGAAGTAAAAAAAGTTGTTGTTGATAACAACATAGGGATGGTGGTTGTTGGTCCTGAAGCTTCTCTGGTTGCAGGCATACATGATTTTTTCAGAAATGATAAATTGCTGAGGGATGTACCCCTCATCGGACCTGACAAATCAGCAGCGCAACTTGAAGGCAGTAAGGCATTTGCAAAAGATTTTATGACTCGGCATAAGATTCCCACAGCTTCATATAAAAGCTTTGAACGCTCAACAATCCATGAGGCTTCAGAATTCCTGAGATCCTTTGATCCGCCTTATGTAATTAAGGCTGACGGTCTGGCAGCAGGGAAGGGTGTACTGATATATGATAATCTCAGCGATGCTGAAAAAGAGGTAACTGCAATGATGGATGGAAAATTCGGGACAGCGGGACAAAAGGTGGTTATAGAACAATTTCTTGAAGGAATTGAATTGTCTGTTTTTATTGTTACTGATGGAAATTCATATAAGATGCTTCCTGAAGCAAAAGATTATAAGAGAATAGGGATAGGTGATACAGGGCTGAACACAGGGGGCATGGGGGCAGTTTCTCCGGTTCCTTTTGCAGATACAGATTTTATGGAGAAGGTAAAACATAAAATCATAGAACCAACAATAAAAGGATTATCTGATGACTACATCATTTATAAGGGATTTATTTTTTTCGGTCTTATGAATGTAAAGGGTAACCCTTATGTTGTAGAATATAATGTACGGTTAGGTGATCCTGAATCTGAGGCAACTATTCCAAGAATTAAGTCAGATCTGTTCGAATTGCTTGAAGGTGTTGCGGAAGGCAATTTATCGGAGAGAAACCTCGAAATTGATGAAAGGTTTGTATCAACGGTAATTATTGCTTCAGGCGGCTATCCGGAACATTATGAGAAAGGAAAGGAGATCAAAGGCCTGGAGCAAACTGACGGATGTGTTATATTTCACTCTGGAACAAAAATATCAGATAATAAAATAGTTACTTCGGGTGGACGAGTGCTTGCTGTGAGTGCATGGGGCAGAACTATGGAAGAAGCACTGAATGGTTCATATAGCAATGCGAAGCGGATCTCTTTCGAGGATATGTATTACAGAACAGATATAGGCTTTGACCTTCACTAAGTATGCTGTTAAAATTATTCAAGGGAACCAGTCCGGGAGTTATTTTCCTGATAGCCCTCACAATGGGTGTTTTATGGCTCAGTGCTTTTATTAATCTAAAAATACCTGATCCGGCTGTATTTGAAACATACACGATGCCATTATATGGATTAATTAAACAGATTACCGGTAATAATATTTCCGCGGGGGTAATTTTTTCTTTCCTTTCTTTAACGATAATATTGTTTCTTATTGTAAGTTTTAATACTTCTGTTTTCTTTATAAATGAAAGAACCTTTCTACCTGCCCTATTCTACATTTTATTCAGTGCAATATTTCCTCAGCAACAGGTAATGAATCCTGTTCTGCCCGCATCAATTCTCCTGATGATTGCATTAATGAGAATTGTGAAAGCCTACAGGAAGCAGGGAACCGCATTCAATTTTTTCGATGCAGGAATGTTAATAAGTATCGGCAGTATGTTTTATGTAAATATTATCTGGTTTGGACTTCTTTTGATAATTGGTATTGCTTTATTGAGGACTGGTAATATAAAAGAGATTTCAATCTCAATTCTAGGACTGCTTACACCTTATTTACTTCTTTTTGGAATCTACTTTGTTTCAGGGATTGATATTGGTGCTTTTCTTACAGATTTAAATTATAATCTTTTTGAGAAAACTCCTGCATATTCTTTCTCAAGACTAACATTAGTGGTTTTAATATTAACGGGAATAATTATTGTTGTAAGTATTGCTTTTTTGCTGACGCGAATGGGTACAAAAAAAATAAAATCACGTAAAACATTTTACCTGCTTTTATGGACATTGTTTATTTCACTGACCTTGTATCTTGTACTACCCTCTGCTTCAGTTGAAATGATATGGATAACGGGTATTCCTGCCAGCTATTTGGTGACACATTATTTTGTATTTGTAAGGAAAAAAATAATACCTGAGATTTTGTTCTCAGGCATCATTATTCTTGTTATACTATTACAGGTATTCTATATTTTCTGACGGGTCATTTGATCATGGAAACAACACCTACTCCGGAGCCCTGTTGCCCGTCAACAAAATCAAAACTTATCTGGTAGATACCGCTTTTATTGCATATAAAATCAACGTAAGAATATGTTTTTCCTGTTTCCTGATTGTAAGATGAGAGTATAACCTTATTGGTATTGTCCTTGATGCTGAGATAGAGTATTCCCTTTGAATCATCTGAATTACACATTGTAAACCTGTACTTTGTATTCTTCCAGAGCGACATCTGTGTTTTGTATCTTAATTCACCGGGTTTAGATGCTTTACCGAGCTGAACCCTGAAGTCTTTCAGATATTTTGAATTTGGTCCTGCACTGGTAATACAGTTATTAACAAGAGGATCGGTGGCCTGTCCCGATAATATTGCCCATGTTGTAAATAAAAGTAAAAATGTGATAAAATATTTTTTCATGTGTTATAAATATATTTTCAATGGTCACATGGTAGTGTATACTAATTATTGGAAATCAGCTTATCGCGAATCTCTTTAGTAACGTCAATAACTTCTGTTAATTGTTCGTCAGTCATTTCCACAACACTGGTTTCAGTTTGCTCTATGACCAGTCCGCCATCCTTTTCAACACTTATCGGTTCACCAAGAGTATAGGTGATCCTTATATCTCTGTACTTTTCCTTTATTTTCTGAAGATACCTGCAAAGATCACCATATTCGGAATCCCTGTTACAGTATGGGACTGCCAGCAATAACAGATCATTCAATATAATCTTCTGTTCACCTATCCTGTCCTTTAACATCTGGTCGGGATATCTTTTCACCACCTGTGTGGCAAGATACTGACCTTCAATCCACACTCCGATGATCATAAGAGAAGAGAGTTGTCCCCGGTTATCATCACGAAGATAGGTATCGATCTGTGTATATGAATCAATGGAAAGGAACAGCAGTGAATCGAGGTTTGATTTATTCAGCGACAATCTCTTAATTGTTTCAAAATCAAAAAACTGGCCAACCCTGAGTCCCTCGGCAAGTTTCCTGATAGATGAAAGAATATCGATCGAGGTACCTGTTTTTTCATACATATTAAGATACCCTAGATCAGCGCCAAGAATTCCAAGTGACAGGGCCCTGTCGAATGCTGTATTCTGCTTATTAGCGTCTACTGACGAGGCAAGATATTCAGGAGAGAAAGGAATCTCCAGAAGCTGCAGCAGGTTAGCAATTTCAACAGGAGAGGATATGTTTTTCGAAATGTCGGCAATAGCCTCGGCACTTAACTGCTCAGCTTCTCCGACCGGTACACTATCAGCTTCCGGAAAGATAAATTCATCAGAATTGCCTGATGTATTCTTACATGAAAAACATATAATTACTGTTGCCAGTATGAAAATAAATAGTTTACCTTTCATAAAGATGAGGCAATAATAACTAATACAAAAATATAAAAATAAAGTCTTAATCTATTAAAAATCTGTTTGCGTAGTCTTAATTTTTCAAAGAATTTTACGATCCTTGAAAGCAACTCATAGTATAATGCCAGGTACAGCAGTATTGTACTAAGTAAAACCAGGGCAATATTAAAGGTAAGAGTATCTGTCCTGATACCGAAAATGTTCTTTGAAGGAGCATAAAAGTGGGTTCTGAAACTCAAAAAACCATTATCATAAGGATCAAGATAGATTGGATCGATATTCTGTATGATAGTATTATTATAGATAAGTATTTTTTCCCTTTCATAATATTTTGTTACTATCTCCTCAAGCTTATAATTGTAATAGTCATTTCTTAACTTATTAAGTTTTTCCTGGTTCATATTATAGAAACTATCTTTCATATCTGTTGCCCTGTTGGAAATAGTGCTGAATATTCCGTCGAGTGTTTTAAGATAAGCATTAACAGAATCTGCAATAACAGGATTAAATGCTTCAGGTGTTAAAGAGTCAATATATTTAAATCCAGGGATATTGTAGATTTGGGCTATAAGGGTAAGCTCATTCTTGATGAGAGGGAGCCTTGTGTACACTCCGGATATATTATCATACAGAGTTACTTTTCTGTTGGCCTGAAATGTTTTGTATTCATCCAGGCTTGTCTCAAGTGCCTTGATCAGTTCAGGTATTCTGTATACTTTATTAAAGTCAGCCACGCTGATCTTTTTTTGAAGAGTATACAAAGTTTCTTTATCACGGGTATATACAATTTTACTATACTTGTTATCCTTGAATTGTGATACCAGGAGTGCCTCATATGTCCATCTGGTTGGTATCAATTCTGCTATGAGAGGTACCTTTTCAACATTTCCTATTTGCCTGTTGAGTTTATCAAAGGGGAACATGGCTCCGCTGAGGACCATCATGGGGATGATAAGCAGGGGAATAACAATATAGATTGTAATAGCTGAATTGAATGATGCTGAAATGTTGAGCCCTATCATATTTGCACAAAATGCGGTTGTGAAAAATACAAGCCAGTATTCAAAAAACATTCCCTTAATACCGAGTATGGGATTTGCTATTATCAGGAACAACACCGATTGCAGTGCGGATATAAAGATCAGTATAACAATTTTCGCAAACAGGTAACTTGTTCGGCTCAGGTTCAGAAACCGTTCTCTTTTAAGTATTTTTCTGTCACGGAATATCTCCTCGGCACTGATCGTGAGTCCAATGAAAAGGGCTACAATTATGCTCATGAAAATATAAATAGGGATATTTTCATTTTCCGAGAACAGGTAAACCGATGAATCGGGATTTGGGATATATCTTATAATAAATGACAGGATAAACCCGAGAATAGGTGCTTCGAGAAGCATCAGCATAACATATTGATTATTCGCGAGTTTACTTTTAATGTCCCTGGAGAAATATATTCGAAACTGTTTTAACAGACCTGGCCTCTTCAGATTCTTATGTGGTGGTTCTTTGATTTCAGTAATTGTGTCTGGCTGGGCATTCTGTTTAAAGAGTGCAGCCCATTCCCTGGGTTTTACTTTTCGTTTCTCGGTATATTTACCAAACTCATCAACAACCTGTGTCTCAATAATATTGAAGATTATTTCAGGGTTAACATTACCACACATGGGACATTCACCCCGTTGAGCATTTATCTGTGCATCATGGGTTTTAAAATATACAACAGCATCGATAGGATTACCAAAGTAGGCCATACTACCTTCCTGATCGAGTATTATCACCTTATCGAACATCTTGAAAATTTCAGATGACGGTTGATGAATTACCGTAATGATAAGTTTGCCTTTCAAGGTAAGATCCCTCAGGAGGTCCATAAGAGTTTCAGAGTCTCTGGAGGAAAGACCTGATGTAGGTTCATCAAGAAAAAGAATTGAGGGTTCGCGTATAAGTTCAAGTGCTATATTTAGTCTTTTCCTCTGACCTCCGCTGATGATCTTGTTAAATGGAGTACCAACTTTCAAATCTCTTTTTTCTAACAGTCCCAGGTTTGTCAGTGTATAATCGACAATTGATGTGATCTCAGCCCGGTCTTTACCTTTAAAACACTGGCAGGCAGCATAATAAAGATTTTCAAAAACTGTCAGATCTTCAATAAGGAGATCATCCTGAGGAACATAACCCAGTACTCCTTCAAGGGCAGCCTCATCCTCATTAACATCAAATCCGTTAATTTTAACGGTACCGCCGGTTGGCTTCTGTATGCCGCATAAAAGATTTAGGAGAGTTGTTTTCCCGGAACCGCTTGCTCCAAGAATACCCATTAACCTCCCTTCGTCAATGGAAAAACTGATATCATCAATAGCCGGATTGTCTTCAATAAAACTGTATGTAAGGTCCTTTACAGTAAATGATAACTTGTGTTTTGATTCCCAGGAGAGAAAGGTTGAACTTAAATCGCTATAATAAATTGCGTTACCATGTGATGATCTCAGTGAACCTCCTTTAGCAAAGATATATACCTGTCCTGAAATTATAGGAAGACCATTAAGATAGAGCTGTTCATTTGAAGTATATTTCAGGAAGTAGAGGTCAACGCTGGCTACCCTCAGAAAGAAAATGTCGGTGTCAGGATAGCCGGTAATCATCCTGTTACAAAGGGAGCATTGCTCTTTTTCCGGGATGAGAATGCGAATAGCAG